>NZ_JBJMQP010000124.1:0-122807 GCF_045802625.1 Hyalangium sp.
GAGAGCAGCGGACCGCCGGGCGCGCCAAAGAGGCTCTCGGTGCCGTTCAGGTAGCCCAGGTTGCCGTTGACGATCTCCGTGTAGTCCTGATCCAGGGGGAAGAAGAGGGTCAGGGAGCGCTTCTTGTGGAGGGCCAGCTTGTCGCCCGCCACGTCGTAGCTGATGACGGTGCTGTTCGAGGTGCCGCCCAGCAGCGGGGCGTCACCGTGACGAGCGTGGCGAAGCTGTAGCGCCGCATGAAGGCGAAGAGGCGCTCGGAGTCCTGCTCCTGAAACAGACGCGGGAGGTACATGGGACACCGACGTGCCCCAAGCCTCCCTCGCCGTCAACCCGGTAGCCCTCCCAGCCTCTTCAAGCCGGGAGCGCGAACCGGCTCAGATGTCCAGGTTCTGCACGTCCAGCGCGTTGCGCTCGATGAACTCGCGCCGCGGCTCGACCGCCTCGCCCATCAGCAGCGAGAAGATCTCGTCGCTCTCCACCGCGTCCTTGAGCTGCACCTGCAAGAGCGTCCGCGTGGCCGGGTTCATCGTCGTGTCCCAGAGCTGCTCCGGGTTCATCTCGCCCAGCCCCTTGTACCGCTGCAGCCCCAGCCCCTTCTGCGCGTCCTTGCGCACCGCCGCCAACACCTCCTGCACCGAGTACACCGTCAGCTCTCCGCTCTCCAGCTTCACCGTGTACGGCGGCCGGCCCAACGAGGCGAACGCCCCTCGCAGCCCCACCAGCTCCAGGTACTCCGGAGACGACAGGAACGCGTGATCCAACACCGTCTCCCGCATGCTCCCGTTGATCTCGGTGTGGAACACCAGCTTCTTCGTGTGGTGCTCCGGATCATCCCGGCGCTCGTGCTTCACCCGGCCCAGCACGTCCGGCATCCGCGTGCGGAAGTAGCTGTACATCCGCTCCACCTCCATTCCCAGCGCCGCCTCGTCCTGCAGCGTCTCCGCCGTCACCCGCGCCGCCTGCACCAGCGCGTCCACCACCCGCGCGTCCCGGCGCTTGGCCTGCTTCCCCAGCCTCTCCTCGTAGGTGATGACCTTCTCCAGCAGCGCCTTCAGCTCGCTGCCGCCCAGCTCCCCGGCCGGCGTCACCACCCGCGAGTGCTCCGAGGCGCTGCGCAGCAGGAACTCGTTCAGCGCCCGCTCGTCCTTGACGTACATGTCCTTCTTGTTGCGCGTCACTTTGTAGAGCGGCGGCTGCGCGATGTAGAGGTAGCCGCGCTCCAGCAGCTCGCGCATCTGCCGGTAGAAGAACGTCAACAGCAGCGTGCGGATGTGGCTGCCGTCCACGTCGGCGTCCGTCATCAGGATGATGCGGTGGTAGCGCGCCTTGTCCGGATCGTAGTCCTCCGCCCCAATCCCCGTGCCCAGCGCCGTAATCAGCGTGACGATCTCCGCGCTCGTCAGCATCTTCTCGAAGCGCGCCTTCTCCACGTTCAAAATCTTTCCGCGCAGCGGGAGGATGGCCTGGTTGCGCCTGTCTCTGCCCTGCTTCGCCGAGCCACCTGCCGAGTCACCCTCGACGATGTAGAGCTCGCTCTCACTGGGATCCCTACTCTGGCAGTCGGCCAGCTTGCCCGGCAGGCTGCCCCCGTCCAGGATGCCCTTGCGCCGCACCGTCTCGCGCGCCTTGCGCGCCGCGATGCGCGCCCGGCATGCGTCGCCGATCTTCGCCACCACCTTCTTGCCGTTGACCGGGTTCTCTTCCAGGTACGTGGCGAGCTGATCATTCACCATCTGCTCGACCAGACCCTTGATTTCACTGTTGCCCAGCTTCGTCTTCGTCTGCCCCTCGAACTGGGGGTTGGGCAGCTTCACGGAGATGACCGCCGCCAGGCCCTCGCGTGCGTCCTCGCCCGTGGGCGTCTCCTTCAAGTCCTTCCACAGCCCGCTCTTCTCCGCGTAGCTGTTCACCGTGCGCGTCAGCGCCGCCTTGAAGCCCGACAGGTGGCTGCCGCCCTCGTGCGTGTTGATGTTGTTGGCGAAGGTGTAGATGCGCTCGTCGTAGCCATCGTTCCACTGCATGGCCAGCTCCAGCGTCACCCCCTCCTTCTCCGCGCGGAAGAAGATGGGCTTGTCGTGCAGCGCCTGCTTCGACTTGTTCAGGTACTCCACGAACGAGACGATGCCGCCTTCGAACTTGAACTCATGCTCCTTGTTCGTGCGCTCGTCGCAGATGGTGATGCGCAGGCCCGCGTTCAAGAACGCCAGCTCGCGCAGGCGCTGGCTCAGCGTCTCGAAGTCGAAGTCCCGGGCCTCCATCACCTCGGGATCCGGCTTGAACCACACCAGCGTGCCCCGCTTGTCCGTGGTTCCAACTTCCTTCACCTTCCCGTCCTGAATGCCCCGGCTGTAGCTCTGCTCGTACACCTTGCCGTTGCGCTGGATGCGCACCTTGAGCCACTCGGACAGGAAGTTCACGCACGTGACGCCCACGCCGTGCAGGCCGCCCGAGACTTTGTAGGCGCCGTTGCCGAACTTGCTGCCCGCGTGCAGCTCGGTCAGCACCACGTCCACCGTGTCCTTGTCCTTGAACTTCGGATCCGGGTGCGGCCCCACCGGAATCCCACGGCCGTTGTCCTGGACGCTCAGCGAGCCATCCACGTGGATGATGACGTCAACGTCCGTGCAGTAGCCCGCCAGCGCCTCGTCCACCGCGTTGTCCACCACCTCGTACACGAGCTTGTGCAGCCCGTACGTCATGGTGTCGCCGATGTACATGCCAGGGCGCTTGCGGACTGCCTCCCGGCCCTCGAGCTTGGTGATGCTCTCGGCCCCATACTCCACTGGCAGCGGCGCCACGGAAGCACCGGTTGCGGGGGTCTTTTCCATGCGAGATTTTTCCTTCGGAAAGCTGCCTTGGATCAGGGTGTGTGCCTATCACCTCGGGCCCCCTCCGACAAGGAGGACGGCCTGATGCAAAGCAGCGGAAATATTCAGAAAAGTCGTTCAGTCGCCTGCTCACCGTTTCAGCCCCGGTAAGGGCCTGTTCCACCCGCCGTTCAGGCGTCATGGCGAGGGGGTGGAAGCCGCTCCTCCAGTGCTGAAACCAGCTCATCAAAAACAGCTCTGCGGGCAAAGAGATGCCGGGGAACGAGCAACCGCCCCTGCTCGTTGAAGAAGAGCCCCAGCACGTCCCCCTTGCGGCCGAGCCGGCGCACGGCGCCGAGCTGCGCCCACGTCAACTCCATGGGTGGGGCGTTGCTGAAGGGCCGGGCCACCTTCACACCCAGGGTGCCCAAGGTGACGCCCCAGTCGGGCCGGGGCCGCAGCCGGTGGAAGGCGTAGAGGAACAGGAGCATCAGCCCGGCGGTGATGCCGGCGCGGGCCTCGGCAAAGGGCTCGGTGGCCTGGCGAGCGGCCGCCAGGGCCCACGCGGTGAGCACCGCGAGCACGCACGCCCCCAGAAAAAGGGCGATGCGGGTGGGGCGGGGATTGAAGGCGAAGAAGCGCGAGTCCATAGATGAGCCGCCCTGAACCTAACCGCCCTGGCACCGGGAGCGGGGACTTTCACCGAAGGGTTGTTCTCCATGAGGCGCACTCGGCCTACCCTGGTAGATGTGACGGACGCCGAGCTCTCCACGCACCTGCGCGCCAACATCGTGGCCTACAAGCAGTTCCAGACGGCTCGCGGCGCCCTGCGCCACCTGGGCCTGCCGGGCCTGTGGGCCTTTGCCCAGCCCAGCCACCCCGAGACAGTCTCTCAGCAGCAGGTCTTCTTCGAGGACGCCGGGGCACTGGAGGCCGCGCTCCCGCGCCTCGAGGACTTCTATCGGAGCCACGGCGTCCGGCTCTGGCGCGTGCTGGTGCCCCCGGGCCACTCCACCGTCGAGCAGCCCCTGGCCCGCGCCGGCTATCGGCCCGAGGGAGGCGGCACCACCGCCATGGGCATGAGCCTCGGGGACGCCGAGCTGGTGCCTCCGGGCATTGCACTGGAGGAGCTGCGGACGCAGGAGGAGCTGATCCCCGTCAACGTGGAGGCCTTCGGCCCTGGCACCTCCATCCACCTGCAGCCGTGGCACTCCGAGTCCTTCCCCCACATCCACATTCGAGGCGTGCGGGAGCACGGGCAGCTCCTCGCGGGCGGCCTGGCCCACGACGTGGGGGACGTCGCCGGCCTCTACCTGGTGGCCACGCTCACCGCCGCGCGAGGCCGAGGGCTGGCCACCGAGGTGATGCGGGGCCTGCTCCTGGACGCGCACCACCGGGGCCGCACCGTCGCCGTGCTCCAGGCCACCGAGCTGGGCTATGGCGTCTACCGGCGCGTGGGCATGAGGGACCTGGGCTCCTGGGTGAACTGGGTCTGCCGCCTCAGCGCTGCGCGTGCTGGCTGACGACCTCCAAGAGCGCGTCCAGATCCACCGGCTTGCGGACCCAGCCCTTGGCGCCGAGCCCTTGCAGGTTGGGGTGGGCGCTGGCGGAGAAGACGACCACGGGGATGCCTCCAAACCGCGGGTGTCCCCGCACCTCGGCCAGGAAGCCCGCGCCATCCAGCACGGGCATCATCATATCCAGCAGCACCAGCCCGGGCAGCGGGGCGGCCTGGGCCAGCACCTCCAGCGCATGCCGGCCGTTGCTCGCGACGATCACCTCGTAGCCCGCATCACGCAGCACGTCCGTGATGGCCTCGCGCAGGTCCGCGTCGTCGTCCACCACCAGCAGCGGTCGAGCCGTCATGCGTGCACCTCCGCCGTCTCCAGGGGCAGCTCCAGGGTGAAGGTGGCGCCTCCGCCGGGCCGGGCCTGGGCCCAGAGCTGCCCACCGTGAGCCTCCGCCGCGCGCCGCGCCAGGTACAGCCCCAGCCCCAGGCCCCCGTAGGAGCGCGAGGAGACGGCGCGCTCGAAGCGCTCGAAGATGCGCTCGAGCTGCTCGGGCGGAATCCCGATGCCCCGGTCCCGCACCTCCACGCGTCCCCTGCCTGCCGCGCCTGTCACTGAGACCTCCACTGGCTGCCCGGAGCCGAACTTGAAAGCATTGTTCAGCAGGCTCGACACCGCCTGCTCCACGCGCAGCCTATCCCAGTGGCCGATCAGACCGGAGGTGGCCTCGAGCCGCACCTCACACCGCGCCCCCTGCGCCTCCGCCGAGTGCCGGTCCACCACGTCCGCCACCAGCTCCTCCAGGTCCACGCGCTCGGGCTGAAGCAGCATCTGCCCGCTGGCGTGCCTCCTCCAGGGTGAAGCGCAAGGTCGTCCCGCTCCGGCCGCCAGACATGAGATAGATGGCGCGCCTCTGTATTTCCTTCAACAGAAGGGCTGTCATTTCTTCAGGCTGGGCTGCGGAGGACTCCTTAAGTCCCCGTCCTCTGGGGGCATCGGGTTGGCACGCGGCTCGCAAAGCGTGGACCTGGTTTCGATATGTTTCGTCAACACTCCAGAGTCGCGGGCGCCTACCGCGTCACCTTCAGCCCTGAGGCCTGGCAGGAGATTGGCCGGCTCCCCAGCACCACGTTTCAGGCGCTCCAGGAGGCGTTGGATCAGCTGGCACAGCAGGGGCGGCACGAGCCTCTGGCGGACGAGACACCGTCCGAGATCACCTTCACCATCGACTCGCTCGTCATCTCCTGCGAGCGGGATGACAAGACGCGCACCCTGACGCTGCGGCACGTCACTGGCGGTGCCAAGAGTCCGGACTCCGGGCGCTAGGCTCTTCCCACGGGCTCGCCCTCCCTCCTCACCCCAACACCCGAGCAGCCACGGAGTCCCCGTGCAGGCCGGGGATTCTCGCCTCACGACTGTTCATGAATGAAACTCCACCCGGAAGCTCTTAATCAGGAGAGTAGGGACCTCCTAACGTGCTCTCCGTGCTCGAACACCCCTCTGGAGACACCGATGGTTTCTCCGCGCTGCGTCAGCGCTACCTCGCCGCCCAGCTCTCGGGCAATCGCCGGGAAGCCCTGCGCCTGCTCGTGGATGATGGGCTGCTGCAGGGCATTCCCTTGCAGGACATCCACCTCAAGGTCATCCAGCCGGCGCAGTACGAGATTGGCCAGCTCTGGCAGGAGAACCGCATCTCCGTGCCACGAAGTGGGCGCGCGCATGGCCAGCGACTTCCTGGAGATGGCGGGCTTCGAGGTGCGCTTCCTCGGCGCCAACGTCCCCACCGCGCACCTGGTGCACATGGTGCGAGAGCAGACACCGGACCTGCTCGCGCTCTCGGTGACGATGACCTACCACCTGCCGGCCCTGCGCGCGGCCGTGGACCAGGTGCGCTCGGCCTTCCCTCAGCTTCGCATCGCGGTAGGCGGGCTGGCCTTCAACTGGGTCCCTGGCCTGGAGAACGACTTGAACGTCTCCTTCCATGGAAGGGACGCCCGCGAACTGGTCGCCTCCGCTTGCCGGCTCCTCGGAGTTTGATCCCCCATGGAAATCCTCGCCCGCCAGCTCGAAGAGCGCGCAGCGCGCCTTGCCTCGGCCTCCGTCGATTGGATGTACCAGGATCCGTTCTGGGAGGCGCGCTACGGCGCCGAGCGGGCCCGTCGCTTCGGCGGCGAGGACGCGCAGTTCCACGTGCGCTACCTGGTGCAGGCGCTGACGGAGCAGCGCCCCTCGGTGCAGGAGGGCTACGCCTCGTGGCTGCGCATGGTGCTCGTGTCGCGCGGCATGTGCACGCTCCACCTGGACCAGAACTTCGCCGGGCTCCAGGCGGCGCTGGCCACCGAGGGCTTCGGCTCGGACTCTCCCGCGCAGGCCTATGCCCAGGCCGCGCGCGAGGCGCTGCGCTACACGACCGAACCGGCGCGCACCCTTCAGGAGCGGGCCCCGGAGCTGGCCCGCCACGCCGCGCAGGCGCTGCGCTCGGAGGTGCCGGCCGCGCTCCACCCGCGGCTGGAGGAGGAGCTGCTGCTGCACCTCTCCTATCTGGCGGACGCGCTCAACCTGGAGCGCGCGGCTCTCTTCGCACGGCACCTCGAGTGGTACCAGGGCTTCTGGCCTCGGCGTGAGCTGGGAGGGCTGACCCTCTCCCGGCTGGAGGCGGCGCTGGAGGCGGCGCTGGAGGCCACCCTCCCGGGCCAGGACAAGGTGAAGGCCGTGTTCACCTCGGCACGGACCTCCAAGGAGCAGCACGCATGATGACGGCCCCCTTCGCCACGCGCGAGTTCGACACGCTGAGCCGGGAGGTAGTGCTCGTCTGTGACTCCGCGGGCACCATTGTCTGGGCGGACCCGCGGGCCGAGACGCTTCTCTGCGCCCAGCCCGGGCAGCAGCTGCGCACCCTGGCGGCCCAGGGCAGCGAGGAGAAGGTGGACCGGCTGCTGCTGCGGGCCCGGGACGAGCGCGTGGATGGGTGGGAGCTCATCCTCTGCTGCAAGGGCGAGCGGCCCACCACGTTCGCCTTCAATGCCCGGCCCCAGGAGGGGCACCTGGTGCTGGTGGGCAGCCTGGTACCCGAGGACTACGGCGCGGCGCTGGCCCAGGTGAGCTCCACCCTGAGCGAGCTGGCCGCGCTCCACCGCGAGACGGAGCGCCAGCAGCGGGAGCTCCACCGCCGCGCCGAGGAGCTGCGGCGCCTCAACAGCGACCTGGAGGAGTCCAACCGCGGGGTGCGCAGCCTCCACGCCGCGCTGGACGAGAAGGCCGAGAGCCTCCAGCGCGCCGCGGAGGTGAAGAGCCGCGTGGTGGCCAACGTCAGCCACGAGTTCCGCACCCCGCTGCACTCCATCCTCGGGCTGTCCAAGGTGCTGCTCAACCCGCTCAACGGCCCGCTCTCCTCGGAGCAGGAGAAGCAGGTGCAGTTCATCCGCACCTCGGCCGAGGCCCTCTACGAGCTGGTCAATGACTTGCTGGACTTGTCCAAGGTGGAGGCCGGCAAGGCGGTGCTGCGCCACACCCGCTTCACGGCGGCCGAGTTCCTGCGGGCGCTGCGCGGGATGATGCGGCCGCTGCTGCCGCCGGAGGCGCAGGTGGAGCTGGTCTTCCCGGACGCGCCCGAGGGGCTGGAGCTGGAGACGGACGAGGCCAAGCTCAGCCAGGTGCTGCGCAACCTGGTGTCCAACGCGGTGAAGTTCACCGAGCAGGGCAGCATCACCGTCAGCGTGGTGCCGGGCCCGCGCGACACCGTGTCCTTCTCCGTGAAGGACACCGGCATCGGCATCCCCCCGGAGTACCAGGAGCGCGTCTTCGAGGAGTTCATCCAGGTGGACACGCCCCTGCACAAGAAGGTGAAGGGCACGGGCCTGGGCCTGCCGCTGGCCCGCCGCCTCGCGGAGATGCTGGGCGGTGTGCTCACCGTGCGGAGCACGCCGGGCCAGGGCTCCACCTTCACCGTCACCATCCCCCGGGTGCACTCGGAGGTGCGGGAGATGGTCGGCCTCACCGAGCGCAGCCAGCACCTGGATCCGGCCAAGGCCCCCGTGCTGGTGCTGGAGGACGACCGGCAGACGCTGTTCCTCTATGAGAAGTACCTGGAGCGCTCCGGCTTCCAGGTAATGGCGGTGCGCACCGTGGAGGACGCGCGCCGCACCGTCCAGCGCGTGCGCCCGGCCGCCATGGTGCTGGACGTGATGCTGGAGGGAGAGACGAGCTGGAACTTCCTGGCGGAGATGAAGACGAAGGAGGACACCCGGGACATCCCCATCCTCGTCGTCACCATCACCGACCGCGAGCAGAAGGCGCGCGCCCTGGGCGCGGACGAGTTCTGGCTCAAGCCGGTGGAGGCCACCCAATTGCTGCGCAAGCTGGGAGAGCTCTCACACCGCGGCCCCGTGGAGCGCATCCTCATCATCGACGACGACGAGGTACACCGTTACGTGTTGAAGCACCTGCTCAAGGACACGCCGTATGTGCTGACAGAGGCCACCGGCGGACAAGAGGGCATCCGGCTGGCCCGCGAGAAGGCCCCGCACCTCATCTTCCTGGACTTCCTCCTCCAGGATATGACGGCCTTCGACGTGCTGGATGAGCTGAAGGCGGATCCGCGCACGCGGGAGATCCCCGTCATCCTGCAGACGGCGCATGAGCTGAAGGAGGACGAGCGCACCCGGCTGGCCCACGAGACGGCGGCCATCCTGGCCAAGCACACCCTCAGCCGCGAGGTGGCCATTGCCCGCATTCGCGACGCCTTGAACAAGGCGGGCCTGGGCTCGCGCGTGGAGGAGCGGGAGGCCCGCCGTGGTTGAGCCCCTGCTTGCCACCGTCCTCGTCGTCAACGACGACGAAGCCAGCCGCTACACGGCCAGCCGCATCCTGGAGCTGGCGGGCCACCGCGTCCTCGAGGCCGCCACGGGTGGTGAGGCGCTCCGGCTGGCCTCGCAGCTGCGGCCGGACCTCATCGTCCTGGACGTGAAGCTGCCGGACCTCAGCGGCTACGAGGTGGCCGCGCGGCTGCGCTCCCACCCGGACACGGCCTCCATCGCGGTGATGCACACCTCGGCCACCTTCGTCACCGCGGACAAGCGGGTGCTGGGCCTGGACAGCGGCGCGGACGCCTACCTCACCGAGCCCTTCGAGCCCGCCGAGCTCATCGCCATGGTGAAGAGCCTGCTGCGCCTGCGCCGCGCCGAGCGGGAGCTGCGCCAGCGCGCCGACCAGCTCACGGACGCGGACCGCCGCAAGGACGAGTTCCTCGCCATGCTCGCGCACGAGCTGCGCAACCCCCTGGCCGCCATCATGACGGCCATCGGCATCCTGGAGCGCAAGCCCACGGAGGATGCGAAGGAGTCGCGCATGCGCTCCATCATCCAGCGGCAGACGCACCACCTGGCGCGGCTGGTGGATGATCTGCTGGACGTCAGCCGCATCACCCGGGGCAAGGTGGAGCTGCGCCGCGAGCGGTTGGACTTGTGCGGGGTGCTCCAGCAGGTGCTCGTCCTCATACGCCCGGTGGCCGAGGGGCGGCAGCTCCGGCTGGAGAGCCACCTGCCGGACAGCCCCCTCTGGCTGAACGCGGACGCCACCCGGCTGGAGCAGGTCTTCATGAACCTGCTGGACAACGCCACCAAGTACACGGACGCCGGTGGCTCCATCTCCCTGCGCGTCCTCCAGGAGGGCTCGGGCGGAGGCGCCCGCGCGGTGGTGCGCCTCCAGGACACGGGCATTGGCATCCCCGCGCACAAGCTGCCCTCCATCTTCGAGCTGTTCTCCCAGGCGGACGAGTCCCTCGAGCGCTCGCGCGGGGGCCTGGGCATTGGCCTCACGCTGGTGCGCAACCTGGTGGAGCTGCACGGCGGCAGCATCTCGGCCCACAGCGCGGGGCCGGGCCGCGGCAGCGAGTTCGTGGTGAAGCTCCCCATGGCCGCCTCCATGCCAGCGCTGGCCCGGGGCCCCCTCTGCCTGGACGAGCGCCCACGCCACCGCCGCATCCTCCTGGTGGAGGACAACTCGGACGCGCGCCAGGCGCTCAAGGACCTGCTGGAGCTGTGGGGCCATCAGGTGGAGGTGGCCCAGGACGGGATGGGCGGAGTGGCGATGGCGCTTCAGGCCCGGCCGGACCTGGCGCTGGTGGACATCGGCCTGCCAGGGCTGGATGGCTACCGCGTGGCGCAGGAGCTGCGTGCGCGGGTGGGCGAGGAGATCCGGCTGGTGGCCATCACCGGCTATGGCGGGCCCGAGGACCGGCACCGCGCCCTTCAGGCGGGCTTCGACCACCACCTGGTCAAGCCCGTGAAGCCGGATGAGCTGGACCGGCTGCTCACCGAGCTCTGAGGAGGCGGCTCAGCGCCGCAGCAGCGCCTTGGCGACGAGCCCGAGCAGCTTGATGTGAGAGGGATCCAACTGGCGCAGGCTGCGCAGCAACCGGCGAATCTCCGGCCGCTCGCTGGGAGCCGAGTGCGCCTCCGCCGAGGAGCCGCCGCGGGGGCTGGGCGCGTGCTGCGACAGGCCGAGCAGCTCGTCCGAGGAGACATTCAGCTCGTGGCAGAGCTTGAGCAGCGTCTGCACACTGGGCAGCATGCCTCCGCGCTCGAGACGACCGTACACCTCCGTCGCCACGTCGATGCGCTCCGCCACGTCTGCTTGCGTGAGCTCCAGGCGCATCCGGGCGGCACGCGCCGCAGCGCCGATTGTCGATGCGAGTTTTTTGTCCATGCTTCCTAGCCCGACCCGAAAGGTGCGGTTGACGGCTTAGGACGTATGGAGGCAGACAGACAGAACTTGCCGGGTAGATCTGCGCGTCTTCACCTGGCAGGTCGTGAACTCCAACAGGATGGCGCACCGCGGCGCCAGCACTCTATGCAAGACTCGTCAAGTCGGGTCCCCGCGCCCTACGGTGTAGGACACCTGCTGATCAGCCTCCATGAGGCGGATTTCCCTCGGAGCCGAGTCTTGCTCTGATCACCCGGGCCCCGGGCCCTCCGCGCCGGCTCCGGCGCTCACGGCGGTGCCCCGGGCTCCACTTCGGTGGAATCCGCGGCCCGCTCCAGAGAGGTCCTGAACCGAAATCCAACCCTGGAGGTTGCCCGTGGCGCAGCGGCAAAAAGCACGGGCCGGTCAAGGGAGCGCCCCGGAGGGCCCCCACGGCTGCCCCGGAAGCCACGGCGGACGGCCAAGCGAGCACCCTCTCGGGGCCAGAGTGCCCTAGTCTTGGGGGTGATGGCGCTGGCACTGAGACACCGCAGTCTGCTGACGAAGTTGTACATCGCTATGGGAGTGGTGGCCCTGCCGCTGCTCCTGTTGCAGCCCCTGTACGCGCTCCCCGCGATACGGGCCCAGCTCGACGAAGACCGGACACGCTCCCTGCGGCAGGTGGTGGAGACGGCGTACAGCCTCCTCGAGTCCTTCGAGGCGCGGGTGCGTGCCGGGGAGCTGACCACGGAGCAGGCCCAGGCCGAGGCGGCGCGGCAGCTGCAACTGCTGCGCTACGGCGGCGTCGAGTACTTCTGGGTGAATGACCTGTCGACGCGGCTGGTGATGCACCCGTACCTGCCGGCCATGCTGGGCAAGGACCTGACGGGGTACCGGGACGCGGACGGCAAGGCCGTCTTCGTGGAGATCGTCAAGCTGGCGCGAGAGCGAGGCGAGGGCGTCATCTCCTATCTGGCGACGCGCCCCGGCGAGACGACGCCGCTGCCCAAGGAGTCCTACGTGAAGCTCTTCGCTCCGTGGGGCTGGGTGGTGGGCACGGGCGTGTACGTGGAGGACATCGACCGGGAGGTGCTGGGGCTTCAGCAGCGCCTGTTGCTGGCGGTGTGCGTGGCGTTGATCCTGGCGCTGCTGGTGGGCACGGCCTTCTCTCGCTCGGTGGTGAAGCCGGTGCGCGAGCTGGCCGAGGCGACGCGCCGCGTGGAGCAGGGAGACCTGAGCGCCAAGGTGCGCGTGGACTCCGAGGACGAGCTGGGCAAGCTGGGGCAGGCCTTCAACACCATGGTGCACGGTGTCCAGGAGATGGTGAAGGGGCTGGCGGATGTGGCGGTCTCCACGGTGGCGGACGCGGAGCGCATCCGGCGCTCCTCGGAGGCGCTCTCCAGGGCCACGCGCGAGCAGTCCGAGCAGCTCCAGCAGCTCGCCGAGTCCGTGCAGCAGATGAGCCGCGGCCTCTCGCAGGATGCCGACCAGGCGCTGAGCACCGCGGAGGTGGCCGCCAGCAATGGCCGGGTGGCGGAGGAGGGAGGCGAGGCGGTGAAGCACGCCTCGCGGAAGATCTCCGAGATCGTCGAGGTGGTGCAGAAGTCGGAGGAGATGGTGGTGCGGCTGCAGACCTCCGGCGCGGCGGTGGCGCAGATGCTCCAGCTCATCCAGGACGTGTCCAACGAGACGAACGTGCTGGCCGTCAACACGGCCATCGAGGCGGCGCGGGCGGGCGAGCACGGCAAGGGCTTCGGCGTGGTGGCCAACGAGGTGCGCAAGCTGGCCCACCGCTCGCGCGAGGCGGTGGAGCAGATCGAACACCTGCTGAAGAAGAACCAGGAGGACACCTCGATGGCGGCGGCGCTGATGCGGCAGGGCACCACGCGGGTGGAGGAGGGCATGCAGCTCTCGTCCACCACGGCGGAGGCGCTGGCGCGCATCGTCACCGGAGCCCGGGAGATCCACCTGCGCGTGGGGCAGCTGGCCGTGGATGGCTCGCGGCAGTCCAGCTCCGGAGAGCTCATCGCCGAGCGCATCAAGTCGCTGTCTCACAGCTCGCTGATCGCCGTCACCGGGGTGGAGCAGATCGCCCAGTCGGTGGTGGACCTGCACGCGCAGGCGCAGCAGCTGTGGTCGCTGGCGGCGCGCTTCACGCCCCAGGCTCGGCTGCAGGAAGCGCCGCCTGCTCCGGCTCCGGAGGCTTGAACCGGCGGGGAGAGCCCGGGCTCAGGGTGAGCCGTGCCGAGCCGTCAGCTCGCGCCGGTCCACCTTGCCCGCGGCGGTGCGCGGCAGGGCCTCCACGAAGCGCACGGTCTTGGGCGTCTTGTAGCGGGCCAGCCTCCCCTGGCAGTACGCCAGCAGCGCCTCGCCGGTGAGCGAAGTGCCCGGGCGGGCAACAACGAGGGCTCGCGGCACCTCGCCCCACTTCGGGTCCGGCACGCCAATGATGGCCACCTCCGCGACGTCCGGGTGTCCGGCGAGCACGCTCTCCACCTCGGCGGGGTAGATGTTCTCTCCGCCAGAGATGATGAGCTCCTTCACTCGGCCGACGATGCGGTAGCAGCCGTCCGCGTCGCGCTCGGCCAGGTCTCCCGTGTGCAGCCACCCGCCCGCCAGGGTTTTCGCGGTCTCCTCGGGGCGGCGCCAGTAGCCGGCGCATACGTGCGGCCCTCGCAGGAGCAGCTCGCCCACGTCGCCTCCTCCGTCCAGCCGCACCTCGACGTGGAAGAGGGGCACGCCAACGGCTCCCGGCTTGCGCTGCACTTCCCCAGGAGGCAGCCAGAAGTTGTTGGGCCCCGCCTCGGTGAGGCCATAGCCCGTCTTGAAGGCCACCCCTCGAGCGAAGAAGCGCTCGAAGACGGGCGCGGGGCACGGCGCTCCGCCGCTGATGAGCAGCTTGAGCCGCGAGAAGTCCACCGTGTGGAAGCGTGGGTGGCGCTGCATCTCGATGAACATGGTGGGCACACCGAAGAAGAGGCTCACCTCGCCGCGGTGGATCCGGTCGAACACCTGCTCCACCTCGAAGCCACGGCACACCACGGACGTACCGCCCACGTACACCAGCGGCGTGGTGAAGACGTTGAGACCGCCGGTGTGGAAGAGCGGCGCGTTGAGCAGCGCCACATCGTCCGCGGTGAGCCCCCAGCTCACCACGGTGTTGGCCGCGTTGGCGGTGATGGAGCCGTAGGTGAGGATGGCGGCCTTGGGCAGGCCGGTGCTGCCCCCCGTGTAGCAGAGCACCCACGGGTCGCTCGCCTCCAGCTCCACGGGCGGCAGCGGCGTGTCCGGCAGCGCGTCCCGAGCGGCGAAGAGCACCTCCGAGGCGGCTCGCGCGGGCGAATCCACCAGCGGCACCACGTGGCGCACGCTGCGAGCGTGCGGGCGCAAGGCCTCCACCTGCGCCTGAAAGTCGGGGCCGTAGATGAGGACCACGGGCTCGGCGTCCGCGAACAGTCCCTTGAGCTCCTCGGCGCTCAGGCGCCAGTTGAGCGGCTGGAGGATGGCGCCCAGCTTGGCGCAGGCGAAGACCACGTCCAGGAACTCCACGCAGTTCATCGCGAGCACCGCGACGCGGTCGCCCCGCCTCACCCCGAGAGTGTCGTGGAGCAGGCGCGCAGTGCGGTTGGCGGCGGCGTTCCACTCGCGCCAGGTGATGCGGCGGTCGCCGCTGATGGCATCAATGAGCGCGACACGATCGGGCGAGAGCTGCGCGCGCCGGGCCAGCCAGTCATGAACGATGGGCATCGCTCAGGAGGGTAGAACTTCGCGGTGGCTTGCTCCACCATGTCGAACATCGAGGGAGGCACATGGGAGAACTGTCGGAAAAGTGCGCACTGGTGACGGGGGCGGCGAACGGCATCGGCCTGGCGGTGGCGCAGGCGCTGAGCGCCCAGGGCGTCCGGGTGCTGATGGCGGACATCGACGAGACACGAGGCCAGGCCGAGGCACTGGCCCTGCCCAACGCGGTGTTCCAGCGGGCGGACATGGCCTCGCGAGAGGACTGCCGCGCCCTGGTCGCCCGAGCGGAGAAGGAGTGGGGGCGGCTGGACATCCTCATCAACAACGCCGGGCTGCAGCACGTGTCGCCGGTGGAGGAGTTCCCGGAGGACCGCTGGGAGCACCTCATCCGCGTCATGCTCATCGGCCCGTTCCTGCTGACGCGCTACGGGCTGCCCTTGATGTACGCCCGGGGCTGGGGGCGCATCATCAACATCTCCTCGCTGCACGGGTTGGTGGCCTCGCCCTACAAGTCCGCCTACATCTCGGCGAAGCACGGGCTGATGGGGCTGACGAAGACGGTGGCGCTGGAGGCCGCGGAGAAGGGCGTGACAGTGAACGCGGTGTGCCCCAGCTACGTGCGCACGCCCCTGGTGGAGAAGCAGATCGCGGACCAGGCCCGGGTGCACGGCATCTCGGAGACCGAAGTGGTGGAGAAGATCATGCTCGCGCCCGCGGCGGTGAAGCGGCTGCTGGAGCCGAGCGAGGTGGCTGCCTACGTGACGTTCCTGTGCTCGGAGGCGGCGCGAGGCATCACCGGAGCCGCCCAGGTCATGGACTGCGGCTGGACGGCGCGCTGAGCGCCTGCTGCCCTCCTCGCTGTCCGTCTCCAGCAGGATGAGGGCTCTTCAGCTCTCATGTTACCTGCGGCACCCCTTCACCCCGAGCACCCCTCCTTCATGGCTGTCAGCTCCTTCGAACTCTTCAAGATCGGTATTGGCCCGTCCTCCTCACACACCGTGGGGCCCATGCGGGCCGCCCGGCGCTTCGCCGAGGCCCTGGCGGATACCGAGCTGCTCGGGCGTACGGCCTCCATCAAGGCGGAGCTGTTCGGCTCCCTCGGAGCGACAGGCAAGGGGCACGGCAGCCCCAAGGCGGTGATCCTTGGCCTCCAGGGCGAGCTGCCTGATCAGGTGGATACGGACGCCATCCCCGCGACCCTCGAGCGCGTGCACTCCGAGCGCAGCCTGCGCCTGCTGGGCCGCCAGCCCATCACCTTCAATGATGGGGAGGACATCGTCCTGCACAAGCGGGCGTCGCTGCCCAAGCACCCGAACGGCATGCGCTTCTCCGCCTTCGACGCCGAGCGCAAGGAGCTGCTCTCCCGGGTCTACTACTCGGTGGGCGGCGGCTTCGTGGTCAACGACGACGTCAGCGCCGAGCTGCCCTTCATGGAGGACAAGAAGCCCCTACCCTACCCCTTCAAGAGCGGCGGCGAGCTCCTGGGCCAGTGCAAGATGAACGGCCTATCGATCTCGACGCTCATGTTGGAGAACGAGAAGGCCTGGCGTCCCGAGAACCAGGTACGCGAGGGCCTGCTCACCATCTGGAAGACCATGGAGGCGTGCGTCAAGCGCGGCTGCGAGCGCGAGGGCATCCTGCCCGGCGGGCTCAAGGTGGTCCGCCGTGCTCCGGCGCTGTTTCGCAAGCTGAAGACGGACACGCAGGCGGGAGGAGATCCGCTGCTGGTCATGGACTGGGTCGACCTCTACGCCCTGGCGGTGAACGAGGAGAACGCCGCGGGCGGGCGCGTGGTGACGGCCCCCACCAACGGAGCGGCAGGCGTCATCCCGGCCGTGCTGCACTACTACATGCGCCACGTCGCCGGAGCGGACGAGGACGGCGCCATCCGCTTCCTGCTCACCTCCGCGGCCATCGGCATCCTCTACAAGGAGAACGCCTCCATCTCGGGCGCCGAGGTCGGCTGCCAGGGCGAGGTGGGCGTGGCCTGCTCCATGGCCGCCGCCGGTCTGACCGAAGTCCTCGGCGGCACCCCCGAGCAGGTCGAGAACGCCGCCGAGATCGGCATGGAGCACAACCTGGGGCTGACGTGTGATCCGGTCGGCGGCTTGGTCCAGGTGCCCTGCATCGAGCGCAACGCCATGGGCGCGGTGAAGGCCATCAACGCGGCGCGGCTGGCGCTGCGCGGGGACGGCTCGCATAAGGTCTCGCTGGACAAGGTCATCAAGACCATGCGCGAGACGGGCGCTGACATGAAGACCAAGTACAAGGAGACGGCGCGCGGCGGCCTCGCCGTCAACATCATCGAGTGCTGAGCGAGCCAGGGTGAAGAGCCGAAGCCCTTCACCCGCCTCAGGCCTCGAGCCGTCTACAGCAGCATGCGCAGCGTGAGGAAGTAGGAGGCATCGAGCTCATCCTCGATGGCCGTCTGCTTCTTCTGGTAGTGCGCGTAGCGCGCGCCGAGCGCCACCTCATCGGTGAGCCACCACGTGGCACCCACGTTGATGTACGTCTGGAGGGTGTGGGTGACAGGCTCGCTGGCGGGAGTGCTGCCCGAGGGGGCAATGAAGCTGGGCGAGCGGTCCGACACACGCGCGACCTCGAAGCCCACGCCCGAGCGGCCCTTCACGTTCACGTCCAGGCCCGCGGAGAAGGTGTTGGCGAGGTACTTCGTCTCCAGCAGCTGGTCGGCGAAGCCGGCAGTGCTGTTGGTCACATCGTTCTCGACGCGCGCATAGTTGATGAACGGAGTGATGAGCAGCGGGAGGCCCGGATCCACGCGCAGCTTGCCCAGCAGGTTGCCGCGCACGTTGTAGCCCTTGATGTGCGGATCCGTCCGCGAGTTGGTCTGGTAGTTCACGTCGAACGCCTGCACCTCGGCCTTGGCCTCGAACAGCTCGTGCGTGTACATGAGCGACGGGCTGAGCATCTGGAAGTGCAGGTCATCATCCGGCTGGCCGATGCGGAAATTGCCCAGGGGCCGCTCCCACAGACGGCTGCCACCACCGAAGGTGCCGCCCACCTGGAAGGAGGCGGAGGTGCTCAGCGGGTTGGCGGCGACGAAGTTCAACCCGGCGCGCAGCCCCTTCCACTGGTACGACGCCTGGACGCCCTGGCCGCGATTGAAGCCGCTGTAGAGCAGCGGATCTCTCGTGTACTTGTCCGCCAGCAGCACGTCCGCGATGTGGATGGAGATGAAGTCCACGCTGCCCGGATCCGTGACGATGCCCGCGTCCACGGTGGCATCCCAGCGCTGCAGGCGCAGGTACTGGTCTCTCACGCTCAAGGAGGCCGTGCCCTCCCACACACCCGAGCCGTGCGCGCGGAGGTTGCGCTCGAACTCGCTGCGGAAGGACACGTAGGTGCCCAGCTTGCCCTCCAGGCCGAAGCGCGTGAGCGCCACCGTCGTCGTGCGGCTCTCTCGGTTCTTGTTGAGCGTCTGGATGAGCTGCTCCGCGTCCAGCCCGCCCGCGATGGCCAGGATGGGCTTGACGTAGAAGGTGTCATCCCCGAAGGCCAGGCGCGGCTTGCTGGGAGGAAGCGCCGGAGGCGTCAGCAGCTCTGACTTGCCCGCGCCCGCTGCCGCGGCCTTCGCCCGCGCGTCCGCGGGAGAGGACTCCGCGGGTACCGCCGTCGTGGGCTGACCGGAGGCCTCGGGCGCGGCCGTGCCCTCGGGAGTGGAGGCCGCTGTCCCGCTCGCGGGAGCGGAGGCCGGAGGAGCCTCCGAGGGGCTCGCGCCCGCGGTCTGGGCCCACGCCGGTGCGGCAGACAAGGCCGCGATGAAGAACACGGAGAGTCGCTTCATGGAGAGGTGCTTGCGCATGAGGAGGAGGGAGAACAAACGGGGCCACGGCCGCGCACCACGCGCGAGCCGGGCCCCTGGTGCGAAGTGGAGAGGGACTACTGCGCCAGGTAATCGAGCGCCAGCTTCAAGCCCGCCTCGGAGCGCAGCGAGCCGAAGTGGTTGGCGATGAAGCCCTTGTTGAAGTAGCCGCTGGTGTCGTAGTCGCTCAGCGTGTTGAGGTGGTTGGTCACGCAGCCCTCCATGTCCAGGCGCGAGGCCGCCTCGGAGACGTAGAGGTCCTGGTAGTTGGTCCCCTTCTCCTTATCGGTCATGGTGATGGTGAGGTACTTCACCACGTTGCCCTCGCACTGCCCCGTCTTGCCGAAGGCGTAGTCGCCGTCCGCGCACGGCGTGGAGAACAGATCCCTCGGCCCGTTGAGCGGCTTGGCGAAGTACGTCTCCACGTAGTTGGAGCGGCTGCCCATCTCGCAGACGACGGTGCCGCGCATCGTCTTGTTGTTGGCGCACAGCGCGCCGAGCGCCGGATCATACGTGGACACGCCGTGGTTGGCGCCCGAGCCGAGGATGACATGGCTCACGTGCGCATACGGGTTGACGGCGCCCTCGGTGCCTCGGAGGTGCTCCACGTAGAGCCGGCGCAGGGCATCGCGCGCCACGGTGACGCCCATCGAGTGGCCAATGAGGGCCAGCTTGCGGTTGGGGTTGTTCTTGATCACGGCCTTGACGAGCGACTGGAGGATGGGAGTCGCCCAGCCGTGGTCGATGTTGCCGGAGGAGTTCTGCGTGGTGCTGTTGGCCGCGGGATCCACGTTGGTGACGGCGTCCGTGCGGAAGTCCACGGCGATGACGCGGTAGCGCAGCGCGATCAGCTTCTCGGCGAGCTGGTCCCGCGCCACCGAGTCCGGAGTGAACTGGACGTTCTCGTAGGCGGTGGTGGGCTGGGTGCCCGCCGGCAGGAGGAACTTCTCCCAGGTGTGCGGCCGCGTGGAGTTGCCGTGCACCAGGATGACGATGGGCTTGGAGGTGTCCTCATCCCGCTGGGTGTACTCCTTGGCCGCGCAGGGATAGCCGTCGATGACGGCCCTGTCCCCGTCGACGAAGTTGGTGGCGGCGTTGGGCCCACCGAACACCGTGGCGCCGGTCCACTTCCCGTCGTTGTTGCCATCGACGTACTTCGTCGTGCCGGTGGCGTTGCCCTTGTCGTAGTAGAGGTTGTCGATGAAGCAGCCCGGGTGGCCCGCCAGCGGCCGGTAGTGGCCGTCGTACTGCAGATAGCTGTCCTGCGTCTGGGGCACCGTGGTGGTGAGCTCCGCCATCTCCGGCGCGTCGGTGATGGGCCAGTTGTCGATGTCGATGCCCGCCGCCTTCACCTCCTCCGTCTTCGCGGCGATGCGCTCCCGGCACGCGACCACCTCCGCGGGCGTGGGCGTCTTTCCGTCATCGGGGCCTCCGCTCTGCTGCGTGCACGCTCCCCCGAGCATGCCGAGAACCGCCACTACGAAAGGACCGCTGATGCGAAGTGCCCTCATCCGTTGCTCCTTTGCAATTGTCTGCCAGTGGCCAAGTACCAAAGAGCCTCACCTGGGAGCAAATAAAGTTGAAAGGTGATTCACCTTTGCAGTGCGTCATTCACGGGCCATGCGGCGAGACAGGACTCACGGCGCGTCATGAAGGCGTTGAGTGAGCCCGGCTCGCCGTGTGTAAATCCAGCTTTCCGCGAGGACACTCACGCGCATCCGCGTTTTCCTCGGGTTGCGACACAGGAGAAGCCATGAAGCGCCGCAAGCCGAAGCCGCACGTGTCCTTGACCGAGGTGGCCACGCTGCACCGGCGGGCCTCGCGGATGAAGAAGCCGGACGAGGCGCTCCGGTCCCTGGAGCTGCTGGACGAGGTGCTGGAGGCGTGTCCCGCGTACGTGCCCGCGCTGCTGCTGGCGGGCAGGCGGCTGCAGACCACCGGCTCCAGCGGGCCCGCGGAGACGCGCGCTCGGGTGGGCAAGGTGCGCCGGTATCTGCAGCAGGCGGTGATCGCCTCGGATCGCTCGGCGGCGTCGATGGTGGAGCTGGGTTACTTCCTATACGCCGTGGAGGGCTCGACGGAGTCGGCGGAGCGTTACCTGGAAGCGGGCGTGGAGAAGGCCCTGACGGTGCTCGAGGACGGCTGGAGCGGCCTCATCGACGTGCTGTACGCGCAGGGCCGCCTGGAAGAGGCGGCGGCGCTGGGCAGACGGGCGCAGCAGCTCTTTCCCGGCTCGGTGCGCCTGGCCACCTCGCTCACGCCCGTGCTGTTGGCTCTCTCGGAGCCGAAGCACGAGCCCGTCCGCCCCCTGGGCCGCAGCAGGAGCTCATTCGGCTAGGCGCGCCGCGTCCTTCACGCTCGCCTTCGAGGTCTCCTCGTAGTCGAGATCCCGCGAGAACGTCTCCTCGATGCGCGTGAGCGCCAGCAGCGCGAGGCCAAAGCAGAGGGTCCCCACGGTGAGCGCCGCGGTGGCCACCGGCATCTGCCCCTTCAGAGCCGCGAACCCGCTGGCCGCCAGCGCCGCCGAGCCGCGCACGAAGTTGGGCACCGTCGTCGCCACCGTGGCGCGGATGTTGGTGCCGAACTGCTCGGCCGCCATGGTCACCAGCACCGCCCAGTAGCCCACGGTGATGCCGATGAGGAAGCTGAGGACATAGACGACCGTGTTCGTGAGGCCAGGGACGAGCCCGTACACGAGCATCAGCCCGAAGCCCAACGTCAGGTTCAGCCCCACCGCGCGCTTGCGGCTCTTGAGCCACTGGCTGAACACGCCGGCCAGCAGGTCGCCGATGGTCAATCCAATGGAGCCGTACAGGATGGCGTTGCCGGCCGTCACCTCTCCTTGAACGTTCAGGCCCTTGGTCAGCTCCGGGGCGAACGTGAAGAGGATGCCCGTCGTGAAGTAGATGGGCACGCCGATGAGAATGCAGGAGATGTACTTGAGGAAGCGCCCGCCCTGGAGCAGCAGGAAGGGATTGGCGCTGGAGGCATCGGTCTTCTTGGCGAAGAGCTCGGACTCCGAGACCTTGAAGCGCGCGAACAGCAGCGCCAGGCCCATCGCTCCGCCGGTCAGGTACGCCGTCTTCCACTTCAGGTGCTGGCCGATGAGCGCCGCGGCGACGATACCGAGCATGCCGAGCGTGGCCACGATCGTCGTGCCGAGGCCGCGCTTGTCCTTGGGGAGGGACTCGGCCACGAGCGTGATCGCCGCCCCGAGCTCGCCCGCGAGCCCCACGCCACCCAGGAAGCGGCAGACCGCGTAGCTCGTCACATCCCAGGCAAAGGAGTTGGCGATGTTGGCGAACGAGTACAGGAGGATCGATCCGAACATCACCGACAGGCGGCCGCGCTTGTCGCCGAGCACGCCCCAGAGCATGCCGCCGATCATCATCCCGATCATCTGACAGTTGTAGATGAGCAGGCCCTTCGCGAGGATCTCCCCCGAGTCAGTGAGGCCCAGATCCTTGAGCGAGGCGACGCGCACCACACCGAACAAGGTGATGTCGAAGAGATCGACGAAATAGCCGAGCCCGGCCACGAGGACCGTCAGAGTCAGGACCGAGCGGAGATCACGCAGGAATTTCATGGGGGCGATTCAGGTGGGTACGGCGGTGGGTGGATAGCAGAGGCCTCAAGGCACCAGCACGAGCTTGCCGACGGTGGTTCCCGACTCGATCGCGCGGTGGG
Source organism: Hyalangium sp. (assembly GCF_045802625.1). Classification (NCBI taxonomy): domain Bacteria; kingdom Pseudomonadati; phylum Myxococcota; class Myxococcia; order Myxococcales; family Archangiaceae; genus Hyalangium; species Hyalangium sp. The sequence goes on from NZ_JBJMQP010000124.1 coordinate 22,248, forward strand.
CCTCGGCCACCTGGTCGAGCGGGAACCGTGTCACGGGCGGAGCCACGAGCTTGCCCTCCTCGACCCAGGCGAGCAGGCGGGCCATGGCCTCGGCGAGGATCTCTCGCCGCTCGAACAGGTAGGAGAGGTTGAAGGCGAGCACGCTGGTGTTGTCGTTGGTGAGCGTGAGCGGGTTGTAGCGGGGAGTGCGCAGCCAGTCCCAGGCGAGCTTCAGCCAGTTCGGCCGTCCGCCCTGGCGCGGCATCATGGAGTGGAAGCCATAGATGATGAGCTTGCCGGGCGAGGCCAGGTGCTCATAGCTCTGCGGGAGCGTGGAGACCCCGTTGGCATCGAGCACGACGTCATAGCCTTTGGGCGAGGCCTGCTCCGCCGCCTTCCACAGGTCCTCGCGGGACTTGTCGATGACGACATCAGCGCCCATGGCACGCGCCGTCTCGACCTTGTGCGAGCTGCCGACAACCCCCACCACGCGGCACCCGGCGATGCGCCCGAGCTGCACGAGCGCGCTGCCCACCCCGCCCGCGGCCGAGTGGACGAGGATGTTCGCCCCAGGGCGAGGGTGCGCCAGCTCGAAGAGCGCGTAGTACGCGGTGAGGAACGCGGTGGGGAAGCCCGCGGCCTGCGCGACATCGAGCCGCGACGGCAGCAGGAAGACCTGGTGTCGAGGCACGGCGACATGCGTGGAGTACCCGCCGAACAGCGTCACCCCGAGCACCTTCGCGCCCGGCGCGAGGTCCGTGACACCCTCGCCCACGGCGGCGACAGTGCCGGCGAACTCGAAGCCGGGCGTGATGGGCCAGCCGACGAACTCCTTGGCCGAGGCATACAGCCCCATGCGGATGATGCAGTCCGCATAGTTGACGCCGATGGCCTCCGTGGCGACCACCACCTCTCCGGCTTGGGGCGCCGGAACGGCGAGCGGCTCTTGCATGAGCCGCTCGTACCCACCAGGGCGATGGATGACCACCTTCCGCGCTGTCATGAGAGGGACATTATGACCCATGACGCACCGCGCAGCTGAATGAACCTTCACCTTTCTCCCCATGACGCACTGCAAAGGTGAATCACCTTTCAACTCCGCGTCCATTTGGCTGACTGTGTTTTCCCTGGAAGCCCGTACACTCCAGGACATGCCCGCCTGCCCTCTCCAACCACGCGGGTAATCCCCCACACTCCAAGGAGAATCATGATGCGTCTGCGCTCTTCCCTGTCCCTGCTGGGTGCGCTGTGCCTGGGCTCGCTGTCCGCTGGCTGCGGCGAGGGCACTGAACCCGCCCCGGTGAAAGCCGAAGCTCCTGCAACGGAGTTGTCCACGCAGCAGTCGGCCGTCACGACGACGGGCTTCACCTCGCACTTCCGCTCGTGGCTGCAGACCAACGGCTATGAGCCCACGTACAACCTGGTCCGGGATGATCTGGTGGGCGGCAGCTACGGCGGCAAGGCCAGCAGCACGGACACGGTGGTGAACCAGCCGGTCATCTTCATCCACGGCAACTCGGACAAGGCCATCGGCACGGGCGCCACGGGCCAGACGGGCTGGAACGCCTCCATCGACTACTTCCTGTCCCATGGCTACAAGACGAGCGAGCTGTACGCGACGACGTGGGGCCCCGCGGACTCCACGATGTCGGCGTACCAGTACCACTCGAGGACGTACGTGATGAAGGTCCGCAAGTTCATCGAGGCGGTGAAGGCGTACACCGGCGCGACGAAGGTGGACATCATCACCCACTCGATGGGCGTGACGCTGGCGCGCAAGGCCATCCTCGGCGGCTACGCGACGGACGCGGCGGATGGCGGCCAGTACTACATTGGCCCGCCGCTGACCTCGTCGGTGGACACGTTCGTGGGCATCGCGGGCGCCAACCTGGGCCTGACCAGCTGCTACCAGACGGGCGGCTCCACGCCCACCTGCGCCGCCACCAACGGGCTGTACCCGGGCTACTGGAACGGCATCGGCGTGTCGGGCCGCTCGGCCTACCTGGACAACCTGATGTCCAGCAGCAGCTACGAGGGCGCCTTCCGCTACACCATCTGGTCCAGCGTGGATGAGATCATCGGCTACGGGGATGTCGTCTACTACGACTACACCTCGCGCATCCCCGGGCAGACGGGCGAGAAGACGTACTCGGCCGCCCCGTACGGCCACTTCGGCCTGAAGGATCTCACGCAGGCCGTGCAGTACAGCATGGTGAAGAACCACACCATCCCGTAGCGCCCCCGCGTGGAGGGGGAGCCACCGCTCCCCTTCCATGATCAAGGCGGGGTCGGCGCCTTCGGCTCCTGCGCGGCCGGCTCCTGCTTCGGCGCTCCTCCCGTGCTGGCCGGCAGCTTCTTGAGGAACGCGCTCACCGCCTCGTTGTACTCCTGGGGGCAGTCGAGCTGCACCGAGTGGCCGCAGCGATCCAGCCCCACCAGCTCGGAGCCGTGGATGCCCTGGTGCCCGTACTCCATGATCTCCCGGCCTCTCCCACCGTGCAGGAACGGGTTGGGGATGAGCCGGTCGTCCTCGCCGAAGACGATGATCGTCGGCGCCTGGATGTGCCCCAGGTTGTCGCGCACGAAGTCGTCGTGAGCCAGCCCGTCCACCGTGCGCACGTTGGCGTAGGCGTACGCGTCGAAGTCCGGCGATGACACCACGCGCACGCGCTCCTCGATGAGCCACTCCAGCTCCGGGCGCCAGCGCGCGAAGTTGGACTGCCGCACGCTGCCCCAGATGCCGTACTCGGGCGAGGCCTTGATCAGCGTGGAGCTGAAGACGCGCTTGAACCAGGCCTTCTCCTTCCAGGAGAACTTCTCGAAGCCGGCGGGCGAGGTGAGCACCAGCGCGGCGGGCTCCTCCGGGTAGCGGATGGCGTAGGAGAGCGCCGTCTGCCCGCCCATCGAGTGCCCCACCAGCACGGGCCGCTCCACCCCGAGCGCGTGCACCAGCTCGCGCACCGCGTCGGCCATGGCCTCCATGGTGTACGGGAACGTGGCGGGCTTGTCGGACTTGCCATAGCCGGGCAGGTCCACGGCGATGACGCGGTAGCCCTGGGCCGCGAAGGTGTCGAGCTGGTAGCGCCAGAACTTCAGGTACGAGCCCAGCCCGTGGATGAAGACGAGCGTGCGCTGGCCCTCGGGGTTGAGCTCCACGTAGGCCACCTCGGGGACGGTGGCCATGCCGTAGGCCTGTGCCGTCTTCGGCAGCGGCATGCGCTTGAGCGGCCACGCCTGTCCCTGGGGCGAGGTGTAGGGGAAGTCCTGGAAGGTGAGCGGCGGCTCTTCCCGGTACGAGCGGACACACCCCGAGGCGAGCGCGGCGGAGAGCAGCAGAACCGAGGCGGCGCGAGCAGTCGTCATGGTTAGAACGCGTACCAGGTGAAGGTGGTGAAGGCCGCCCACGGGTTGGAAGTCACCAGTGGCGCCCCGTCATAGAAGCTGCCCTTGAACATGTAGCCGGTGTGCAGGCCCACCGTCATGAGGTAGCGGATGGTGTACCTCAGCTCCGCGTTCACCTCGGCGCCGATGAAGCGCCCGCGCGGCACGTCCGCGCTCCAGCGCGGCGGCGTCACGTCGCTGCTGGCCAGGGCGGCGCCCAGCTTCAGGTTCAGCTTGTTGGGGATGAGGTCCATCGCGCCCGCGGCGATGGCCGAGCGCAGGCCGTAGCCCTGGTTGGAGATGTCCGACACCGCGCCCGTGTAGTTGTTGGCCGTGCTGGTGAAGGGGAACAGCAGCAGCGTCTTGTGGTCGAACCACACCGCGCCCGGCAGGCCGTACATGTTGAGCGTGAAGGCGCCCTTGTACTTGCCGTCGTTCAGATCGCTGTCGCCCGTGGTGTACATGCCCTCGAGCGACACCACGTCATTGGGAGTGTGGCCCCAGTTGTAGAGCACCTCCGCGTTGGCCGACAGGCCGCTGATCTTCACCTCGGTGTTATTGGGGGTGTTCTCGACGCTGCTCTTGTACGAGCCCCCGTTGTACATGACGAAGCCGGAGGCGGCGAGGCGCCCGGTCCGGAAGTCGATGTTGTGGTTGAAGTGCGCGCCCAGCCAGAACACCGTGCCCGTGGGCCGCTCGATGTTGAAGCGGGGGGTGCCGGTGAAGCCGCCCAGACCCGTGGAGGCGGGGCCGCTCTTGACCAGGCCCTCGTAGGCGAAGGCATCTCCCTTGGTGTCATCCCGCAGGCCCCAGGCCGACACGCCCACGTTCGTCCCGGGCTGTACCGGGTAGGTGTAGTCCCCGGTGAACAGCCAGATGTACTTGAGGCGCGGATCATCCCCGAGCGCCTTGTCCGGCTGCGCGGTGCCCAGCGGCAGCAGGCTCAGCTTGGCGTTCCCCTTGTAGCTGCTGAACACAGAGAGGCCCGTGGCGTCGCTGCCGAGGAAGGTCAGCTTGTAGCCGGTGCGGATGATGTCGTTGAGCGGCGTGCGCGTCGGATCGTAGTAGGTGTCGTAGACGGGCTGGGTGCCGATGAGGATGGTGAGCTTGGTGGGGTCGCGGAACGGGTAGAACGCCACGTTGACGTTCTTGGTCTGGATGTTGACCTGATCCGCGTTGAAGCCGCCGCCCTCGTTGGGCTGAACGGTGTTGGCCGCGCGGCCCCACAGGTAGTCCACCTCGAACTGGGCCCGGAAGCTGGCCAGCCCGTCCACGAACCACGGGCTGTACTCGATGACGGGGATCCACCGCTGCTCGGCGTAGTACGCCTTCAGGTCCGTCACGCGCACCGCGCTGCCCACCGGACTGCCAATGGGCCCCAGCGATACGCCCTTGAGGCCGCTGGGGTCTCCCACCTGGTTGGTGAGCGTGAAGCGCGAGAAGAAGTAGTTGATGAGGACGAACTCGCGCGGCTCGGCGTCCTGATCACGGTTCTTCTCGTCCTGATATTTGTCGTAGTACGCGCCCGGCACCGTCGTGGGACTGGCGCTCGCCAGAGACGACAGCCCCACCACGGCCAGGACGAGCGCCGTCGCGCCGCCTCGCAGGGCCCTGCCTGCTTCAACCTTCAGCCACCACGTCATAGACCCCTCTGGAATGCGAAGAAGACAGGGCGCGCGAGGCGCGCGAGCGTGTTACTGCGCGGAGACGGCGTAGACCTGCTGCGCGTCGCCGGCGAGGGGCTGCCCGTTGACCGTGACCGTCTGCGAGCCCACCGCGCCGTCCTTGCAGGTGTTGCCCGTGGCCTTGCCCTCGAAGTACAGCTCCAGCGTGATCTGCTTGCCATCCGCGCTCAGCTTGCCCCGCCCCACCTGCTTGAAGCCGGGGTAGGTCACGCTGATGTCGAAGCAGCTCGCGTCCGCCGCCACGTTCTCGATGAGGACCGCGGTCGAGTCGAAGTTCTGCACACCGCTGACGGCCTCATGGTCGCACGTGCCCTTGTTGAACACAGCCGGGGCGTCGCGCAGGGTGGCCAGGTTGCTGCTCACGTGGAAGCTGCCACTCGAGACGGTGATCTGCACCTTCTGGTAGCACTGCGTGGCGGCGCCGTAGTTGACGTCCTCGTCATAGCCGTTGGGGAAGCTGGGGATGTTGGTCCCCTCCATCACCAGGGCCTTGCCCTCGAGGTAGTTGCGGATGTTGTCGGCCGTGTCGAACTTCGGCACCGAGGGCGTCTGGGGCGTCGTGGTGTCATTGCCTCCACAGCCCACGAGGCTCAGCGCTCCCAACACCACCGCGGACAGCAGCTTCTTCTTCATACGCGTACTCCTCATGTCTCCGGCGGAACTGCCGGGGAAGACGTGTTGCGGGAGGCTCACCCAGCCTCCCCGAAAGACTTCACCGCGAACTCAACTGCCCTGGGACTGGCCGCGCGCCTCCGCCGCGATGGCGGCCTCCCTCAGCTCTCGCTTGAGGATCTTCCCGGCGGCGGAGATGGGCAGGCGCTCCATCAACTCCACCCGCTTGGGAACCTTGAAGCGCGCCACCCGCTCGCGCAGGTGCGCCAGCAGCTCCTCCGCGCTGGCCGAGCTGCCCGGCTTGAGCACCACGAAGGCGCGCCCCACCTCGCCCCACTTCGCGTCAGGCACGCCCACCACCGAGCACTGCTGCACGGCGGGGTGCTCGTAGAGGGCCGTCTCCAGCTCCAGCGGGTACACGTTCTCGCCGCCGGAGATGAACATGTCCTTCTTGCGCCCGGAGATGGTGAAGAAGCCGTCCGCGTCCCGGCGCGCCAGGTCTCCCGTGTGGAACCAGCCCTGCGCGTCGATGGCCTCCTTCGTGGCGGCCTCGTCGTTGAAGTAGCCGGAGCACATGGAGGGGCCCTTGAGGACCAGCTCTCCCACCTCGCCCACGGGCGCCTCGCGGCCGTGATCATCCACCAGCCGCGCGTCGATGAAGTAGTTGGGCCGGCCGATGGAGCCCGCCTTGGAGATGGCGAACTCCGGCCCCATGCTGAAGATGCCGGGGCCGAACTCCGTCATCCCGAAGCCCTGCTTGAAGGGCACCGAGTGCACGGCCTGCCACGCCTGGATGAGCGGCACCGGCAGGGGCGCGCCGCCGCTCGTCATGAAGCGCACGGTGGAGAAGTTCGTGGAGCGGAAGCGCGGCGAGTCCAAGAGCTGCTGGTATTGCGTGGGCACCGCGAAGAAGAGCGTCACCTTCTCGCGCTGGACCAGGGTGAGCAGCTCCTCGGGATCCCACCGGCGCATGATGACGACGGTGCCGCCCACGGTGAGCAGCGGCACCGTGTACACGAGCAGCCCGCCCGTGTGGAACATGGGCGTGTGGGTGATGGTGACGTCCCCGGACCGCACCTCGTGGACCAGCGTGTTGAGCGTGTTCCACGCCACCATGCGGTAGGAGATCATCGCTCCCTTGGAGCGCCCGGTGGTGCCGCCGGTGAAGAGCAGACAGAGGGTCTCCTCGGCATCCACCGCGTCGTTCTTCACTGGCGCGGCGGGCCGGTGCAGCAGCGTCTCCGCGTAGGGCATGCTGCCCGGCAGGCTGCTGGACTCCAGGTGGACGAGCCGCAGGGAGTCGCCAATCCGGTCCTTCACCTGGGCCACGTTGTCGCGGAAGTCGTCACCGAAGAGGAGCACCCGGGGCGTGGTGTCGCGCACCAGGTCCGTCAGCTCGTTGGCGTGCAGGCGCCAGTTGTACGGCACGAAGATGGCGCCGATCTTCCCGCAGGCGAAGAGGACATCCAGGTACTCCACGCCGTTGTGGGCCACCAGGCCCACGCGATCTCCGCGCTGCACACCCGCCACATCGCGCAGCCAGCCGCCCAGCGCCTCGGCTCGAGCGTTCAGCGCGCGGTAGGTGAACCGGCCCGCCTCGCCCTTGGCCAGGTCCACCACGGCCAGGTTCTCGGGCCAGTACAGGGCGCCTCGTCCCATCCAATCGCCGATGAACATGCGCGTTCCCCCTCAATCCGTGTGGGGCCGTCCGGCTCAGGCCGTCCAGCGGTAGAGAGCCGAGGCCATGGAGAGCCCGCCGCCGCTGGCGCAGAAGGCCACCAGGTCCCCACGCCGGACCTTGCCCTTCTCCACCGCGTCATCGAGCGTCATGGGGATGCAGGCCGAGCCCGTGTAGCCCCACTTGTCCATGGTGTAGTGCGCCTTCTCCATCGGCTGGCCGAGCACCTTCATGGTGGCCTCGATGGTGCGCAGGTTGAGCTGGGTGAAGACGAACTGCCGCACGTCGTTCAGCGAGAGCCCGGCGCGCTTGAGCAGGATGTCCAGCAGCTGCGGCCAGCGCTCGGTGTTGAAGGTGGCGGGGAACTTGCGGACGAACTGCACCGCGGGCTTGCCGCCGGTGAGCGCGAGCGACTCGGCCGTGGCCGGCCGGAACGTGCCGCCGGTGTAGACGCCGAGCGCGTCGTGGTACTCGCCGTTGGCCAGCAGCCGCGCGCCCATGAAGCCGGGCTTGTCATCGGCGCCCAGCACCACCGCGCCCGCTCCGTCCGCGAAGAGCGTGCACGTCTTCTTGTCCTTCCAGTTGATGTAGCGCGACATGCCGTACGCGCCCAGCACCAGGACGCGCCGGTAGCTGTCGTCCGCGGCGATGGTCTTGCTGGCCACGTCCAGCGCCGTCACCCACCCGGCGCAGGCGCAGTTGAGATCGTACGTGCCCGCGTTGATCGCCCCCAGCTTGGCCTGCACCACCGAGGAGGTGGCCGGGCTCAAGTAGTCCGGCGTGTCCGTGGCGACGATGACGAGGTCCAGCTCATCGGGGCGGGTGCCCGCGCGCTCGAGCGCCTGCCGCGCGGCGGCCACGCACAGGTCCGAGGTGGCCTGGTCCTCCGCCATGATGTGCCGCTCGCGGATGCCCACGTTCTGCACGAGCCAGTCGCCCACCGGCTCTCCGACGATGCGGTCCATCTCGGCGTTGGTGATGACCTTCTCGGGGACGTACCGGCCGGTGGAGAGGATCTGCGCGTATCTCATGATGTCGTGCTCCGGAGGGTGTTGCGCGCGGGACGTGCACCGCGCTTGGCGGAAGAGCTCGTGGCCTTGGCAGGGGCCTTACCCCCGCGAGGCGCGGGGCGCGGATCCAGGCCGTATTGGATGAGGGCCATGGCGGTGTCCAGCACGCGCTCCAGGCCCGGGTCCTCCTCCCAGATGATCCAGCGCATCCCCAGGAAGTCACCGATGCCCATCAGGCAGTAGGCGAGCGCCTCTGGATCCATGCCGCGGATCTGCCCGGCGTCCATGGCCTGGGTGAGCCCTTTGACATAGCCCCTGGCGAAGCGATCGTAGTAGCGGCGGTAGCAGGCCTGGTCGACGAACTCGGCCTGGCGGACCACGCGGTAGAGGTTGGGGTGCTCGCGGGCGAACTCGAAGAAGGCGCGCAGGCCCTCGCGCTCCACGTCGATGCGGTGGGTGAAGCCCGTCACGGACTCGGCGATGAGGCGGCGCAGGCGCTCGCCCAGCTCGTCCACCACCTCCACGAAGATGGACTGCTTGTCCGGGAAATAAACGTAGAAGGTTCCGAGCGCCACGCCGCTCTTGCGGGTAATATCCGCGATGGAGGCACGCTCGTAGCCCTTCTCCCCGAAGATGGCCTCAGCGGCCCGCAGCAGCTTCTGGCGGGTCTTCTGGCCCCGGGGCGTGACGGGCAGCATCCGCTCGGATGAAGTTGAAGGGCGATTCATGTTTCATATACGGGTAGCATCGCCCGGACGGGCTTGTCAAAACCTCCCGCACGGGAGTTGCTTGGCCCCGTGCGTCATGCCCCGGCGGGGAGCGCCGCGGTGGGGTGCGGCGGGTGGACGGCCTGGGCTACCTTCGAGCCTGAAACCCGGCTCATGGGAAGTTGAAGGCCGATTCAGGTTTCAGGAACATCCCCCCCTGGTCAGCGCCCGGGCATTGGGCGTACCCTCCGCGCCACTTTTCCAGGCGGCCGGGCCTCCTCGGCGCCTCACTCCACGGGAGATGACATGCAGCTCAAGGACCTGAAGGTGGTGGTGACGGGCGGTGCCCAGGGCATGGGTGCCCACTTCGCTCAGCGGCTCCACGAGGCCGGCGCCCAGGTGGCCGTGGGCGACATCAGCGAGGAGAAGCTCGCCGCGCTGCCCGCGGGCATCCACCGCCGCCGCCTCGACGTGTCCAACGAGGAGGACTGCATCGCCTTCGTCGGCTGGGCCCACCAGGCCATGGGCGGCCTCAACGGGCTGATCAACAACGCCGGCATCCTCCGCGACGCCCTGCTGGTGAAGAAGGACAAGACCACCGGCCAGGTGAAGAAGCTGAGCACCGCGGACTGGAACGCCGTCATCGGCGTCAACCTCACCGGCGCCACCTTCATGGTGCGCGAGGTGGTGGCGAAGATGGTGGAGACGGAGCAGAAGCCCGGCGTCATCGTCAACATGTCCTCCATCGCCCGCCACGGGAACCGCGGCCAGTCCAACTATGTCTCCGCCAAGGCGGCGCTCGCCGCCAACACCGTCACCTGGTCGAAGGAGTTCGCTCCGTTCGGCATCCGCGTGGGCGCGGTGGCCCCCGGAATGATCGAGACGCCGATGACCCAGGGCATGAACCAGAAGGCCCGGGACACCCTGGTGGCCAACATCCCCGTGGGCCGCATCGGCGTGCCCGAGGACATCTGGGTGGCCGTGAAGTTCATCTTCGAGTGCGACTACTTCAACGGCCGCACCATCGACGTGGACGGCGGTCTGGCGTTCTGAGCCGAGCTGCGCCCTCGCGGCCCGCGCTCGAGGCGGGCCGCGGATGGCGGCCTCACGCTTGTCTGCCTTTCGAGCCGCCAGGCAGGCCCTTGTCTCGCATTCCCATCGGTCGATTGGCCGCCTCAAGAATCGAGAAAAAGAGCCGTCCGCGAGAGAACAAAAAATCCTCTCGGGTGTCTCATGAATGACAGGGATTTAGGACTGGGAGCCCCCTGGCAGCTTGCCGGGAGAATCCTGAGTTTCTAGGTTATTCAGGAAGACGCGAGGCGGGTCGTTGGTTCAAAGAGACGAGAACGCACGAGGGCCGCGGCTTCCCGGGAGGTGGCCTCCCGCAAAAAAGCGCCACTCGCGGCCGTCCTTCTCATGAAGGAGGAGGGCCTGCGAAAGGGTGGGTGAGGCTGCGCCTTACGAGTGAAGCTCGAGGGACATGCTCGTGCCCGCTTCAAACTCCGGTGTGCGCCGCAGCTGATCCAGCACGCGCGGCGCACAGCGGACGGTCAACATGGGCAGGGAGCCGCCCGGCTCGCTGATGGACCGTACTGCGCCTTGGAGCTTGTGGGCCTCCAGCCAGCGCATGAAGTCATCGCGAAAGCGCGCGCTCTCGGCCAGGCCCTCCTGGTAGACGGCCGCCCGGCTGCGCGCCACCTCACGGGGCGCACGGCGCTGCGGCGCGCCGCTCTCGGCTGGCATGACCGTGACGTCGATCCACTCGGCCGTGGCCGCGTCCTGGCCGCCCCTCCCCGGCAGGCCCCGAACCGAGGGAACCGCCCGCAGGTACAGGCTGCTCTTCCCCGGTCCATTCTGCTTCCTGCTCATTGGCCCTTCCTCCTCCAGGCCCGGCGCTCCCTCGGCGCCGGCCCCGGACGCTACGTCGTCAGCGGTACACGGCCAAACCCTTGCCCGTTCGGTGTCCTGGCGAGCGCTTGAGCTTGACCGTGTTGGACATAATCAAATCCTTCACTTCAAGCGCCGTCAAGTCAGGCGCACGGCAACGATACAGTGCTGCAATACCGGCAACATAAGGGGCAGCCATGCTGGTGCCACTCATTCGCTCGTAGAACGCCTGGTTGTTGCACCGCCGCTCGGTGCTTGAATAGATGTTGACACCGTAACCCATCACATCCGGCACGGAGCGCTTCCCCACCACTCCGCTGGCCGAGAAGCTGGCCACTTTCCTGTCGAAGTCGACTGCACCGATGGCCAGTGCCTCCGGAAAGCCTGCTGGGTAACCAACCGTGTTCGGTCCACTGTTGCCCGCCGCGACAACGGGCAGGACGTTGCTGTCCAGCAGGCGACGAATCATGGTCTGCAGGGCGCGCAGGTTGAGGCGGTAGTCCGCCTCGCCAATGCCCGTGGGGCACTGCACCGGGAAGCCCAGCGACATGTTCACCACCGCCGGCCGCATGGCGTTCTCCGGCCGGGAGAACTGGTGCAGCAGCCACTCCATGCCGGCGGCCACGCGGCCGAGGCTGGTGCGGATGGTCTCCGATTCGATGACCGAGGCGACGTAGAGGTCCACCTCGGGCGCCACGCCGTGGTGCACGCCCGCGGCGATACCCGCCACGTGCGTGCCGTGGCCGTCCGGATCAAACCCGCGCACGTCTCGCGCCGGCGTGTGCGGCGAGTTGGGGAAGAGCGAGACGTAGCGGAACTGCACCACCTTGCTGGCGTGCTCCGGGTGGTCCGCGTCGATGCCGGTGTCGAGGATGCCCAGCATGACGCCGGCGCCGCGGATGCCCTGGGCGTGGGCCAGGGGCACTCCGCACTCGGCGGGCCACTCGCGCTCGGCCAGCGAGGCCATGCCGCGGTTGCGCGGGCCCGTCTCTCCGGCCACCGGGCCGGGGAAGGACAGCGGCACCACGTCCGGGATGAACTCGAAGTCGCGCGAGAGCTCGCCGCGGGCGGAGCGCTCGGCCTTGTCCGAGTAGAAGTGCGCCATCGTCGCGCCGATGAGCGGCATGTAGCGGTACGAGCCGGCCTCCGTGCCGGTCATCTCCGACACCGGGCCGGGGATGGGCGTGGCGGCGACCCTGACGACCCGGCCACCCTTGCCGCGCCTGCCGCGCTTGCCGCCGCTCGGCTCGCTGACGGAAGGCCGCGCGCCGGGCAGGGTCGCCGAGCGCAGGCCGAGCTGCTGCAGCGCCTCGGCGGCCCGCTCGGCTCCGACGAAGCGCAGCGCCGTGGAGCGCTGAAGCTGCCGCTCACCCCGCGTTGTCCCCCTCACCCCCACGCGCGCCTGGGTCTCGATGCTCTCCTTGGGAACCAATAGATAGGACTTCATGGAAGTTTCACTCCTTACTGGGGACTGCGACTGCACGGGACTGCTGACTGCGCGGGTGCTGCGAAGGGAGGACGGGGGAGGTTCCTCCAGGAAGGTTTCATGGGAGCTCCAGCCGGGCCCGGAGCCTCTCGGACACGACGGGGGCAATCGAGGCCTGGGCGGCCTGCTGCACGCCGGCGGTGTGCGTGGCCCAGAGCAACTCAATCTGGTCCGCGTCCACCTGGGAACCGGCGGGGGCACCTGGCAGTCCGATGCCGAGCAGCTTCAGCAAGGACCAGCTCACGTCATCTCGTGGCTGGGCCTGTAGACCCCGGACGGGTTTGATGCGCAGGGTGGCCTCCACGTTGAGCCGGCCGTCTCCGAAGTACTCGTTGAACGTGCGAGACGGCTCCTCCGGACGCGGATGATACGGGTAGGGTCCCACGTCGTCGGCGCCCAGCAGCAGCGCGCGACGGCAGGCCTCCACCCGCTCGACGGGCGAGAAGTCCGCGAGCGCCTGGCGGTGGTACGACAGCCAGAGCGCGGCGGCCGCGGCCACCTGCGGGGTCGCGGAGGAGGTGCCTCGGCCCAACCGGTAACCCTTGGGGGGCGAGGCCCACAGCACATCGGGCGTCGGCGCGCACAGATCCACCTCCGGCCCGTCATTGCCCGACATGCGATCGTTGAAGCGGTAACGCTTCAGGTTCTGGGTGATGCCGCTCACGGCGAGCACGCGGTTGAAGCGCGCCGGGTACACCACGCTCGTCGGCGTCCGCAGCGCGCCGCCGAGCGGGAAGTGGTTGCCGGCCGCCGCGCAGATGAGCACGCCCTGCTCGTAGGCGTAGTTCACCGCGTCCGCCCAGAGCCGGCTGGGCAGCCCGCCCATGCTGATGTTGATCACCTGGGCGCCCTGGCTGACGCAGTGGAGGATGCCCAGCGCCAGCGACTGCGTGGCCACCTGGATCACCGAGGGCGACACGCGCACCGGCAACACGGAGGCGTGGGTGGCGATGCCCTGGTACTCGGCGTGGTCGGCCGCCAGCAGGCAGAGGGTCGCCGTGCCGTGCCCGGGTGAGAGCCCCAGGCCCGCCTCGAGCGGATCCCTCGCGTCCGACCGGTCCCGGTCCCACAGGTCCACGCCGGGCATCAGCCGGTCCGGACCGGGCAGCGCGGGGTGCATCGACCAGCCGGTGTCCAGGTGGCCGATGAGGATGCCCTCGCCGGGCAGGTGCCCGGCCTTCTCCAGCAGCCGCCACGCCTGCGGCACGCGGATGGCGCGCAGGTGCCAGTCCTTCGGGAGGTTCTTCCCCAAGGGCTCCTCGAGGTCGGCCACGGGGTGCAGCATCACCGCGGCCGGCTCGGCGTACTCCACCTCCGGCTGCTCCATCAGCGCGTGCACCGCGCCCCACACGTCATCCGCGGAGGGGCCCGAGGGCAGCACCGGAGCCGCGCCGCCGCGCATCGCCATGGCCACACCCTGAGGGCCTGCCTGCGGCCGCGAGCCCTTGGACTTCTTCGAGCCGCCGCCTCCCGGGAGCTTCACGGTGTGCCAGCGCGCCACCTCTCCGCCCGGCCGCACGAGCGGCAGATCCACCGAGAGCTTGGCGCCATGGTACGAGGGAGTGGCAGGCAGGGCGTCCACCATGGAGCCCACCGCGCGGACACCCGCCGAGCGGGCAATGGCCGTCAGCGTGCGGACCCGCGGCGCACGCGCCATCGTCAGGCGCGCCGGAGCGGTCTCTCGCAGCTTCACGTGGATCTCGCCGGTGTAGTGCACCCCCGGCGCCGTCACGGCCTTCATTTTTCATCCCCCACTTCGGACTTCGAGGTGGCCCACGGTGGAACTAGAACGGGGGCCCCTGACAAATAATTACGGAATTCCCTTAGTAGACGCCAATCCGGGACGTACAGGTCCTTCGGCTCATTCATGGAACGTCGGGAATTGGGAAGCATTCCATGGGAGGCGCCCCAAAGTGCCTGCTGGCGCACAGAAGAGGTGTCGGCCAAACAACCCCGGTGTATGCAAGCACCCGAGCCACGGCCCGCCGACAGACTGGCACCGGCCGTGGATGATTCGGCGGCACGAATTGTTCGTCAGGTTCGTGGCATCCGGGTAAGGGGGTACTCCCCGCCCGCTGGAGAGCTCTCTTGATTCCTTATTTTGACCCGCACTCGCTGAAGATTGGCCCCATTGAGCCCTTCGGCGTCTTCGTGGCGCTGGGCATCTTCCTGGCGGCACGCATCGTCGTGAATCAGTCGGCCAAGCAGGGGCTCGACCCCAACCCGATCCACGACTATGCCCCGTGGGGCGTGGGCGCGGGCGTTGTCGCCGGCCACCTCGTCCACCTGCTCTTCTACCACCCCGAGGAGCTCCACAAGAGCACCTTCCAGCTCTTCCGAGTCTGGGACGGCCTGTCCTCGTTCGGTGGCCTGCTGGGCGGCGTCATCGCGGCCATCGTCTACTTCCGCTACCGGAAGGTTGCGTTCTCCAAGTACTCTGATGCCTTCGCGCTCGGCGTGGCGCCCGGGTGGGGCGTGGCGCGCATCGGCTGCTTCGTCGCCCATGATCACCCCGGCCTGCGCACCGACTTCTTCCTCGCCGTGAACTACCCCGTCGTCCCCTACGGCGGACCCCGGCACGATCTGGGCCTCTACGACGCCATCCTCCTGTTCGCCATCGCCGGCCTGCTCTTCGCGCTGCGCAACTCCGGCAAGCTCCAGAACCGCCTGCTCCACCTGATGGCGCTGATCTACGCCTGCGGCCGCTTCTTCTTCGACACCCTGCGCGCCACCGATCTCAACTACGTCGACGCGCGCTACTTCGGCTTCACCCCCGCCCAGTACGGGTGCGCCCTCCTGGTCATCTACGGCATCTGGGGGCTCGTGACGAAGCGCGCGTCCCAGGCGACCCCCACGCGCGCATCCACCGGCTCGGTAGGCACCGCCCGGTAGCGCGAAGTGACGTCCGCCGCCGCCCGCGCGCCCTACCAGTACGAGACGGACTTCAAGTCGAACACGTCCGGGTAGCCGCTGCGGCGCAACAGCCCGGCGGCCATCGCGCTGCGGCCTCCGCTGGCGCAGTACACCACCACCTTCGTGCCCGGCGGCCCCACCTCGGCCAGCCGCTGCTGCAGCTCCTGCACGGGGATGTTGCGCGCGGGCTCCGGGTGCCCCTGACGGAACTCGTCCGGCGTGCGCACGTCCAGCAGGAGCGCGCCCTCGGCGACGAGCTGCCGAGCCTTCTCTGAGAGCTCTTTCGGTGTCATCGCTCCGGTACTGTAGGCGACATGTGGGGCCGGTGAGCAGCCCGAGATGGCGTGATCTGCACATCCCAGCCACACATCGTGTCCGAGCCTCAACGTTCGCGCTCGGGGCAGGTGGATCCCAGGCCCCTCGGCGCGCGTCAATTTCAGGGAATGCCCCCACCTCCCCAGACGCGCACGCCTCCGGCGCAGCCGCTGATAGCACCGCTGGCGCTATCCTGGCCCGCCGCGCTCATCGGCCTCGTCTTCGGGGTGCTGATGACGTACGTGCCCTACGAGTTCCGGGTGGCCTCGTTCCGGCCCCTGTACCCGTACGTCCGGGAGATGGGCATCACCTACCTGGCCAGCAGCCTGGCGATGATGGGCGCGCTGCTCTACCCCCACGCTCCACGCTGGCTCGATGTGCTGGGACGCGCGGGCTTCATCCTCACCACCACCGCGTACTGGTGGGTGCTCAACGTCCTCAACGGCAGCTACACGGGCATCCTCCTCTACCCGCTGCTCTTCATCGGGCTGGGGCTGGAGGCCATGCCCTCCTTCCGCCGCCGCCCCCTGTTCCGCTTCTTCGCCGCCCTCATCGGCGTGGGCTTTGGCCCTCCGATGATCTTCTCGCCCGAGCGCTTCCCCTCGGCCATCTACGCTCACCTGTCTCCCTTGATGGAGATGACGGGCGTGCTCTTCACCGTGGCGGGCCTGGCGCTGCTGCTGCCGCTGGGCCGGTGGCGCCCGGGGCTGCCTCGCGCGGTGCTGGGCGTGCTCGCCGGGCCCTACGCGCTGCTGTCCTGGGGCCTGGGCCGAGGCCAGTTCTGGATGGGCATGTCCGTGTACGTCATCCTCACCCTCGGGTGTGTGGCCGAGGCCGTGGCCTGGCGCCCCCGCGCGCCGCGCACCGTGGGCTGGAAGCTGCTCCGGGGCCTGGCCTTCGCGGGGCTGGTGCCCCTGCTGGCGCTGGGAGGTGTCGCCTCGTTCCTCGCCCAGCGCGCCATTGAGGAGCAGGTGCGCGAGGACACGGTGCGCACCGCCCTGGGCGAGGCGGACTTCGTGCGGCGCTACCTGGAGGATGCCCACTCGTCCCTGCAGCTGCTGCTGGACTCGCCGGGCTTCCGCCAGGCCTTCGCGGACGGAGATCCGCGCAGGCTCGAGCCCTACCTGCTCAACATCGCCACCCGCCAGCGAGCCTTCGGCGCCGTGCTGGCCATGGGCGCGGAGGGCACGGTGCTAGCCTCCTCCACGAGCGTGGAGGGGCTGGGCCCGCTGCCGCCTCTGTCCGAGGCCGCCTCCGAGCCCTTCATCATCCAGGGCTCGCGCCCCCAGCTGGCCATGGCCCTGCCTTTTGACGAGGGCGGCCACCGCCGGGGCGTATTGGTGGGGCTGCTGTCGCTGGAGCAGTTCTCGTCGGCCTCCACCCCCGCCGCGCGGCGCTTCCGCGTCCGGGTGCTGGACCAGCGCGGCCTGCTGCTCATCCGGGACACCGCGCCCAGCGCTCCGCTGCTCAGCCCGGCCTATCTGCCCGAGGCGCTGCACGAGGCGGTCCAGCGCTCGGGCCAGGCGGTGGTCGAGACGTTCGATGCCGTGGACCGCCGCATCCTGGGCACCGAGGCCGCCGTGCCCGGCACGCACTGGAGCGTGGTGGTGACCCAGGAGCTGGGCGTGGCCTACGCGGCCATCACCCGGGTGAGCGCGGCCGTGGTGGGCATGCTGATGTTCGGCGTGCTGCTGGCCCTGGCGCTCTCGCAGTTCGTGGCGCGGGACGTCATCCGCCGGCTCACCGCGCTGCGCGAGGCCACGGCGGCGCTGGCCGCGGGAGAGCTGGAGCGGCGCGTGGAGGTGGAGGAGGACGACGAGCTGGGCGAGCTGGCGCGCGGCTTCAACGACATGGCCATCCGCACCGGCGCCACCCAGGCGGAGCTGCGCGAGGCGGTGAAGGCTCGCGAGGAGTTCCTCAGCGTGGCCAGCCACGAGCTGCGCACCCCGCTCACCCCGCTCAAGGGCTTCGCCAGCCTCACCCTCCAGCGCCTGGAGCAGGACGACGGCCACCCCGAGCAAGCGTGGCTGCTCAAGGCGATGCGCTCCATGTCTCGGCAGACGGACCGGCTGGCCCGGCTGGTGGATGATCTGCTGGACACCGCGCGCATCCAGTCCGGGCGCTTCGATCTGAGCTGCAAGCCGGTGGATCTGCTGCCCGTGGTGAGCGAGGTGCTCGAGCGCTTCGAGCTGCGAGGCGCCGAGGGGCTGCGCTTCCAGCTGGAGCCTCCCTCGGGCCCGCTGGAGGGCACCTGGGACGCGGCGCGGCTGGATCAGGTCATCACCAACCTGCTGAGCAACGCCGTGCGCTACTCGCCGCAGGGGGGCACCGTGCGCATCTCGTTCAGCGAGAGCCCCTCGCACGTGGAGCTCCAGGTCCGGGATGAGGGCATCGGCATCCCCCCGGAGTCCCTGGAGCGGCTGTTCCACCCCTTCTCCCGCGCCACCAACGCCACCTCGCGGCACTTCGGCGGCCTGGGCCTGGGCCTGTTCATCTGCCGGGAGATCATCGAGCGCCACGGCGGCACCATCTGGGCCGAGAGCCCGGGCGCGCAGAGGGGCAGCTGCTTCCACGTCCGGCTGCCTCGCGTCCCGCCCCCGGCCGTGCTCCCGCCCGGGCCCACGCCCCCGTCAGCGGGCCTCTCGACCCATGCGGCCTGAACGCAGGCCCTGCCTCAGTCGATGGACGGGATGATGGGCAGCTGGCCGCGCGGCAGCTCCAGCGTGAACGTGGAGCCATGGCCGGGCTGGCTGGTGACGCGCACCGTGCCGCCGAACGCCTCGACGATCTGCCGGGTGATGTAGAGCCCCAGCCCCAACCCGCCGTAGTGCCTATCACTCACCGCGCGCTCGAAGCGCTCGAAGATGCGCCCCAGGTCCTCCTCGGCGATGCCGATGCCCTGATCCTCCACCGTCAGCCGCGCCCGCTCGCCGTCCTCCTCCACCCGCACCACCACCGGCCGGCCCGCGCCGTACTTCAGCGCGTTGGACAAGAGGTTCGTCACCAGCTGCTCCACCCGGAGCCTGTCCCACCGGCCGAACACCGGCTCCGGCGCGTGCAGCTCCAGCGCGCAGCCCAGCTTCTCCGCCGAGGGCGCGAACCGTGAGAGCAGCTCCGCCGCCACCGACGACAGGTCCACCTCTTCCAGCTCCAGCCGCAGCCGCCCCGCGCTGATCCGCGACACGTCCAGCAGGTTGTCCACCAGGTCCGTCAGCTTGCGCACCTGGCGCAGCGCCACATCCAGCGAGTCCGACACCTTCTCCGGAGACAGCGCCGCCCCGCCGATCAGCGCATCGCTGGCCTGGCGCTGGAGCGCCTGCAGCTTCAGCCGCAGCGGCGTCAGCGGCGTCTTCAGCTCGTGGCTGGCGATGCCCAGGAACTCGTCCCTCAGGTGCACCGCCTCCTCGGCCTCGTGGTAGAGCCGGGCGTTGTCCACCGCGGCCACCACCCGCCGCGCGAGCTCCTCCACCATCTCCAGATCTTCAGGCCCGTAGCGCCGGCCCGCGTCACACGAGGCGAAGGTGAACAGGCCCATGGCCTGCCCGCGCGAGCGCATGGGGATGATCATCACCGAGCACGCGCCCAGCCGCTCCAGCAGCGCCCGCTGCTCGGGGGTGCGCGTCATCTGCTCGCGGTGCTCCGGCAGGAAGTCCGGGTAGAGCCGGGACTCGCCCCGCGCCAGCGCCTGGAACAGCCCGCTGCCCTCCTCCGTGGTGGCCGGGTAGCGCGGGGCCTCGCGCAGCATCGGCTCGAGCTCCGGCTCCCGGTGCGCCGCCGCCACCCGCCGGAAGGTGCCGTTCTCCTCCAGCACATCCACCAGGCACCAGGTGGCCACCGAGCTCGCCGCCAGGTGCGCCACGCCCGCCAGGATGGCGTCCGGCTCGGCCCGCACCTCGGCCAGCTCGCGGCTGGCGTCCGAGAGAAAGCGCAGCGCCTCCTCCGCCCGGCGGCGCTGCGTCAGATCCTGCACCAGCACCAGCGTGCGCTCGGGCGACTCGAGCCTCAACGCCGCCAGCAGCACCGGCACGCGCGTGCCGTCCGTGCGGACATACTCCGTCTCCAGCGGGCCGGCGGTGCCCAGCCGGCGCAGCGCATCCACCGCCTGCGCTCCCGCCGCGGGCGTCTCCGGGGCGGCCAGCGCGTCCCAGCGCACCTGCCCCGCCTCCACCGCCTCGCGCGTCTCACCCGTCAGCCGCAGGAAGGTGTCATTCGCGTCCAGCAGCCGGCCCTGGGAGTCGGTGAGCAGCAGCGCCGGCAGCGGCACCCGCATCAGGTTGCGCAGCAGCTGGCCATCCACGGCGCGGCTCCGCCTCACCCGTGGCACAGGCGCACCCGACTCGATTTGCGTCTCTGGCGCTTCGGCCTCCGACGACGCGGCCAACGGAGCGCGATCCAATGCCATTTCGAACCATCCCCCCAAGGGGCGCCCCATTGTGCTCGACCCACCCGAGTTTTCGGAAGCACCCCTCCCCGAGTGGATGCAGGCTTGGAACCTACCCGGGCCGACATCCGAAAGCTTCAGGCTGAACGCTCGCCGAGCCACCTGACGGGTGCCCGCAGACCCAACTTGTCGTACATCCCGTTTTCGGGGACTTTCGGGTTCGTCCATCAGTCCCCTGTAGGCGTGAGATACTGGGGGTCTGACCTCCGAGGCTTCTAGAGCCATGTCTCCGCCCCCCCCCGCGTCCAGCCCCAGCGAGAGCCTCTACCGGCAGATCATCGACAGCCTCAAGGAAGTGGTGTTCCAGGCGGATGCGCAGGGGCGCTGGACGTTCCTCACGCCGATGTGGACGGAGCTGACGGGCTTTCCCGTGGATCAGAGCCTGGGCCGCCGGGCGGTGGAGTTCATCCACTCCGAGGATCGGCTGCGCGCCCAGGAGCTGTTCCACCTGGTGCTCAACCGGCAGACGGACTCGCGCCACGAGGTGCGCTTTCTGCCGCTCGAGGGCCGCCCGCTGTGGGTGGAGCTGTTCGCCCGGCCCCTGCTGGGCGATGACGGCCGCCTGCAGGGGGTGTGCGGCACGCTGACGGATGTGACGGGGCGGCGGCGCACCAGTGACGCGCTGGCCCGGCGCGAGCGCTACCTGAGCGCGCTGGTGGAGATGCAGCACCGGCTGCTGGCCGCGCAGCAGGAGGGCAACCTCTACAAGGACGTGCTGGAGCCCATTGGGCGCGCCTCGGGCGCCAGCCGCGTGTACCTCTTCGAGGTGCAGCGCAGCGACAGCGGGCAGCAGTTCATGCACCAGCGCGCCGAGTGGTGCGCGCCCGGGGTGAAGCCGGAGTTCGGCAACCCGCGGCTGCAGCACCTGCCGGTGGAGCCGGACTTCCACCGCTGGGGCGAGCTGCTGTCACGCGGAGAGGTGGTGTCGGGGCTGGTGAAGGACTTTCCCCCGAGCGAGCGGGCCGTGCTCGAGCCGCAGGGCATCCGCTCCATCCTGGTGCTGCCCCTGCGCGTGAACGACGTGTGGGCCGGCTGCGTCGGCTTCGACAACTGCGTGGAGGAGCGGGAGTGGGACCGGCTGGAGGTGGATCTGCTGTCGGCGGCGGCCGGCGCCATCTCGCTGGAGCTGGAGCACCGCCAGTCGGAGAGCGCGCTGCGCGAGCGGGAGACGCGCTACCGGCAGCTGGCGGAGAACGCCTCGGACATCCAGTACCGCTACCGGATGGAGCCCCCGCGCGCCTTCCTCTACGTCAGCCGCGTGGTGAGCGACAGGCTGGGCTACAGCCCCGAGGAGCACTACGCCAACCCCGAGCTGTGGCGGCAGCGGGTGCACCCCGAGGATCTGCCGCTGCTCACGCAGACGATGGAGGCGCCGCAGCAGGTCGGCTCCAAGCCGGTGGTGCTGCGCTTCAACGCCCGGAACGGGCGCACGCGCTGGCTGGAGCACACGGTGGCGCCGGTGCTCAACAGCAACGGCCGCGCGGTGCTGGTGGAGGGCATCGCCCGCGACATCACCGAGCGGCGCGAGGTGGAGGAGCAGCTCAAGCTCTCCGAGGCCAGCTTCCGCATCCTCCTGGAGGGAGTGCCGGACGCGGCGGCCATCCAGCGGGATGGGCGCATCGTCTACGCCAACAACGCGCTCGTCTCCGCGCTGGGGTTCGACCGGGCCGAGCAGCTCGTCGGGCGCGCGCTCTCGCAGTTCGTCGAGGACGACGTCGAGGAGGTGCCGGGCCCGCCGCCGGACCCCAGCGGCATCAAGGGCATGGTCACCGGCGAGCGGCGGCTGGTGCGCCGGGACGGCAAGACGCGCGTGGCGGAGATCGTCTCCCTGCCGCTGCTCTTCGACGGGGCGCCCGCGGTGGTCTCCATCGCCCGGGATGTCACCGAGCAGCGCCAGCTCCAGGCGCGCTTGACGCTGGCGGACCGGCTGGCCTCGGTGGGCACGCTGGCGGCGGGCATCGCCCACGAGATCAACAACCCGCTGGCCTTCGTCATCTCCAACCTGAGCTTCCTGTCCGAGGAGATGCGGCGCAGCCAGCTCTCGCTGGAGGCCGGGGGCGTGGGCAGCACCACCCACCCGCCTGCCACGCCCAAGCAGCGCAGCCGCGCGGAGCTGGACCTGGTGGAGTGGCAGGAGGTGCTCAGCGAGGCCTACGAGGGCGCCGAGCGCGTGCGGCAGATCGTCCGCCAGCTCAAGACGTTCTCGCGGCCGGACGAGGAGCGCCTGTCGCCGGTGGACGTGCACCAGGTGCTGGACTCGGTGGTGATGATGGCGGCCAACGAGATCCGCCACCGCGCGCAGCTGCACAAGGACTTCGGCCCGGTGCCCAACGTCATGGCCAACGAGAGCCGGCTGTCCCAGGTGTTCCTCAACCTGGTGGTGAACGCCGCGCAGGCCATCCCCGAGGGCCAGGCCCACCACAACGCCATCCGGCTGGTGACTCGGCGGCTGGATCCGGGGCGGGTGCTCATCGAGGTGCAGGACACGGGCTCGGGCATTCCGCGCGAGGCGCTGGGCCGCATCTTTGATCCGTTCTTCACCACCAAGCCGGTGGGCGTGGGCACGGGGCTGGGCCTGTCCATCTGCCACGGCATCATCACCAACCTGGGCGGGGAGATCTCCGTCGAGAGCGAGCTGGGCAAGGGCACCACCTTCCGCGTGGTGCTGCCGTCGCTGGAGCCGCGCACCCGCTCGCGGCCCTCGAACCAGCCGGCGCAGGTGAGCCTCACGCAGCGCCGCGGGCGCGTGCTGGTGGTGGACGACGAGCCCGGCGTGGGCAAGGTGCTGCGGCGCATCCTCAAGGACCACGAGGTGGAGGTGGCCGCCGGCGGGCGCCAGGCCCTGGAGCGGCTGCAGCGCGAGCCGGATCACTTCGACGCGGTGCTGTGCGACGTGATGATGCCGGACCTGGGCGGCAAGGATCTCTACGAGGCGGTGCGCCGCACGCACTCCGGCCTGGAGCGCCGCTTCATCTTCGTGTCGGGCGGCGCCTTCACCACCAACGCCCGCGAGTTCCTGGAGGCCATCCCCAACCCGAAGCTGGAGAAGCCCTTCAACGAGCCGGCGCTGCGGCAGATCGTCCAGGAGCTGGTGAGCCGAGGCCCCTCCTCCACCCGGTGAGTCAGACCCTGTGCCGGCGGGGGACCCTCCTCCCGATGACCGATGCGGCGAGGTAGGTGGAACCAGGACCGTCCTCCCGCTGTCCGATGCGGCACGGCGGGAAAGCCCGTAACGTGCGCCGTGTCTCGATTTCGAGGTGCCCCATGAATCGCACCACCCTGCTGCTGTCCGCCGCCGGATTGCTCGCCCTCGTGGCGCTGGCGCTGGGCCTGCCCAAGCCTCCGCCCGTCACCAACACCACCCACACCCTGGCGCAGCCCGGCGATCCAGAGCCCACGCTGACGCTGCCCCTGGCCACCTCGGGGGACGGCTCGCTGACGCTGGAGGGCAAGCTGTCCGGCGCCTATGTGCAGGCCGGCCCCAGCGAGGCCTTCGCCGTGCTGGAGGTGAAGGCCCACCAGCCCAAGGAGCAGCACCGGGTGCCGGTGAACGTGGCGCTGGTGATTGACCGCTCCGGCTCCATGCGCGGGCAGAAGCTGGACGATGCCAAGCGCGCCGCACGCGAGTTCGTCCAGCGGCTCACGGAGGTGGATCGGCTGGCGATTGTGCACTACGGCACCGAGGTCACCGCCTTCCCCAGCACGCTGGTCACCGAGGAGAACCGGGCCCAGATGCTGGCCTTCGTGAACGGCATCGAGGATGACGGCTCCACCAACATCAGCGGCGCCCTGGAGGCGGCCGCCCAGCAGCTTCGCCCGTACGTGAGCCAGTTCCGGGTGAGCCGCGCCATCCTCATGAGCGACGGGCAGCCCACCACGGGCCTGGTGAGCGAGGCGAACCTGACGGGGCTGGCGCGCCAGCTCCGCGCCGAGGGCATCGCCGTGAGCGCCCTGGGCGTGGGCGGGGACTTCAACGAGAACCTGATGCAGGGCATCGCGGATCAGGGCGGCGGCTTCTCCGGCTTCCTCGACTCGAACCAGCTCGCCGAGGTGTTCAGCCGGGAGCTGGAGCAGGCCACCAACACCGTGGCGCGCTCGGTGGAAGTGAAGCTGGAGCTGCCCTCCCAGGTGAAGAGCGTGGAGGTGATGGGCACCACGGCCACGCGCGAGGGCAACACCGTGCGCGTGCCGCTGTATGACATGGCCGGCGGCCAGTCCGCTCGGCTGGTGGTGAAGCTGACGCTGGAGACGCAGCCCTCCGAGCAGCCGCTCGAGCTGCTGGCCGCCAAGGTCACCTACATGGACGTGGAGCAGGACCGGCCGGCCGAGGCGCACGTGACGCTGTCGGCTCGCGCCACCGAGGACGTGGCCGTGGTGCGCGCCAACCTGGACAAGGATGTGCACGTACACGCGGTGCGGGCGTTGGGCACGCAACAACTGCGCGCCGCGGCCGAGGAGATGAAGCGGGGCAACCGGGAGTCGGCGCTGGGCATGCTGAGCAACGCGCGCCGGCTGTTTGGCGCTTCCGCCTCGGCGCTCTCGGGGGAGCTTGCGGACGTGGACCGGACCAAGGCAGCCTATGAGAAAGCCCAGGACGCCGAGAGCCAGCGTAACGAGGCGCGGCAACTGCAAAAGAAGTCGATGAAGAACTTCGGCTTCAGCAACTCGTATTGACGTAGGACGTGACCGCCATGGCCTTCTCCCTGCAACTGCTCCACCGCGAGGACTTCGAGAGGCGCACCTTGCGCGCGCTGGCGGGAGGAGCGGCCGTGGGCGTGCTGGCCGCCCTGGCCCAGCGGGTGGGGATCTCCTCGATCGATCCCGGCTTCGCGGTGGTGGCGGGGGCGCTGGCCGGGGCCAGGCCGGTGCTGGGCTACTCGGCCGCGCTGAGGCTGGCGCTGGCGGTGCTGCCCTCGCTGCCCTACTTCTTCGATGCCGCGGATCCGGTGCCCCAGGCCTGCTCCGGAGCCGTCGCCGCGGCCCTGGTGGCATGGGCAGGCCAGGGCAACGAGCGGTTCGGCAAGGCCTCCGAGGTGGCCGCGGGCGCGGTGGCCGCGGGCGCGCTGGTGCCGGTGGGCATGTACGTGCAGCAGGTGCTCAACGCGCGCTTCTTCTCCCATGGGGGGCTGCTGGGCGCGCTGGTGGGGTTCTCGGCCATAGCCCTCTTCTGGAGCGTGGGCACGCTGGCCTCGCACGTGACGCTGCACATGGATCCGGTGGAGTCCCGGGGCGGGACGCTGCAGAGCACCCTGAGCGGCGAGGCGAAGGATCTGGTGGGGCGCACGCTCACGCTGTACCGGCAGTGCCTCGCGGTGACGATGAAGATGGCGGCGGGCGCCGGGCGCAACGAGCTGGTGGAGGTGCTGCGCAAGATGGCGCGCGAGGCCTTCAACCTGGCCGAGTCCCATGCTGGCCTGGAGGCGCAGCTGCAGTCCGTGGCGCAGGGGGACGTGGATGCGCAGGTGAAGGATCTGCGGGCCCGCGCGGCGGCCACGGAGGACGCGGTGGCGCGGCGGCAGTTGGAGCTGGCGGCCTCTTCGCTGGGGGAGGAGCTCAACCGGCTGGACACGCTGTCGCGCAAGCGCGAGCGGCTGCTGGCACAGCTCCACGCCCAGGTGGCGCTGCTGGAGCGAGCGCGCGTGTCGCTGGTGGGCGCGGCGGGCACCGAGGCCAGCGCGAAGGGGGCGCAGGCGGCCCAGCTCGCCAAGCGGCTCGCGTCGCTGGGTGAGGAGGCGCCTCCCGCGCCCGAGGCGGAGGCGGCGCCTCGGCCCGCTTCCACGCGCGTCTCAAGCTGAGCAGATCGAACCCAACCCATGGCAGCGGAATGGCGCGCGCCTACTCATTGAGTAGGCTGTGCAAGAGCGGAACTTTCCGCTCTCTGCACGGAGAAGTACGCCATGACGGACGCCCTCACACCCGACTCGCTCCGGCCCGGGGACTTGGTGGGACCTTGGCGCATCGAGGGCTACGCCGGGCGCGGCACCTATGGCGTGGTCTTCCGAGCCCGGCGCGCGGGGCACCCGGGCTCCGTGCCGGTGGCGCTCAAGGTGGCCCTCTTCGCGTATGACCCGCGCTTCCTCCGCGAGGTGGGGCTGCTCTCTCGCGTTCGTCACCCCGCCGTGCCGGAGTTGCTGGACCGGGGCTGGTGGACGATCGATGAAGGGCGGGTGCACCCCTACCTCGTCATGCAGTGGGTGAACGGGCTGCCGCTGTATGAGTGGGCCCGGGTGCACAACCCCACCTGCCGCCAGGTATTGCAGGTGCTGGCCCAGGTGGCCTGGGCCCTGGAGGTGCTGCACACGACGGAGGGCATCCACCGGGACGTCAAGGGGGACAACATCCTGGTGGAGCCCGAAGGCCGAGCCTTCCTCATGGACTTCGGCTCGGGCACCTGGGCCGGAGCGCCTCCCCTCACCGAGAGCCTCATGCCTCCCGGGACTCGCGAGTACCGCGGCCCCGAGGCGCTGCGCTTTCAGTGGCACCACCTGCGTCAGCGCGAGGTTCACTACGAGGCGCGCACCTTTGATGATCTCTATGCGCTGGGGGTCAGCCTCTACCGATTGGTGACCGGCGTGTACCCGCCACCGGGCACGGATCCGGAGGCGAGACTGGCTCCCATCCGGCCACTGCTTCCCCCTCCACCTCGGGAGCCACCTCAGCAGCTCAATGCGCGAGTGGTGCCGGAATTGGCGGCCCTCATCGAGCGGATGCTGGCAGCCATCCCCGAGGAGCGAGGACTCGCTCGCGACGTGGCTCTGGCCGCGGAGTCAGCGGCGGAGCATGCGGGGCCTGAGGCGGATGTTCCGCTGTTCGAGCCCATGCGTCCTGCCGCCGCGACTGTCCGTGCCCCAGTGCTCGTCGCTGCAACGCCTCGAGTCTCCGCGGCGGGCCAGGGACAGGCTCCTGCTCCAGCCGTCAGCGTGCCGGTGCTCGCGCGAGCCGAGACCCACGCGGACGATACGGGAGCGATGCTGGGGTGCCTGACCGTGCTCCTTGTCCCGATAACGATCGTGTTCGTCCTGTGCATAGGCCGTGGGCCACACACGGAGACTCCCACAATCGCTCAGGCGGAAAAGCCGGACGCTGGAGAGGGCAGAGACGCAGGAACCACCGGAGTCGGAGACACCTCGCTGACCTCGCAGGTGACCTCGATCGACATACCCAATTCAACGGAGCCCATAGCAACGGACATGCCGGATGAACCACTCCCGGGCCAAATGCGCGCGCCCTGCAGACGTCGTGGAGCGATCGAGATCAATGGGGGGTGTTGGATCCGGTGGACCGATCTCGCCCCGCCTTGCGGCGAAGATGCCTACGAATGGAAGAAGACCTGCTACTGGCCTATCTTGGAGTCGAAACGGACACCTACTTCAAAGAAGCGTCAGTAGACAGATGCGTTCCAAATCTCATACCGATGGCCAGATGATGCGAGCAGCACTCGGAGCCGTTGGTGTCATGCTGTGGGTGCCTTTGCCAACAGCAATCGGCAACGCTTCGCTCAGTTCGCAGGTTGCATCTCATGTTTCGCTCATGGCGCCGGAGTCCATCGCTTTGGACATGCCGAATCAACCGCTCCCCGGCCAGCAGCGCGCCCCTTGTCGAATTCGTGGTGCTGTGGAGATCAACGGCGGGTGCTGGGGATTGGCCAAGGAGGAACCACCATGCGGAGACGCGTCCTATGAGTGGAAGAGCGCATGCTACTGGCCCGTTCCCGCGCGCTCGCGCCCGCCCACTTCCAAGAAGCATCAGTAGACAGATGCGCTCCGAACCTCATACCGACCGTGCTTACACCTCCTCGAATCTCGGGCCAGTGGCGCCCATACGCTCCAAGGCAGCCTTGATCTTCTCAGAGATGATCAGCGCGCCTTCCCAACCCTCGCAACGAAAGACCTGGGCGTTGCCCACCTTCGCCTTGTCGATACGTAGATCCCGCACGGAGAAATAGCGCCCGACCATATGCGGCAACCCGGCGTCATGAGGCCAGAGTTGGATCCGCGACGCCTGCTCATCGATACAGCGGAACCGGCGTGTCGCGACAAGGATCAGGTATTGATCCGGCTGGCCCTCCACATCTACGGGGAGCAACTGCACGTCATTGGGGGCCAGTTCCGCGAACATGGACGCAACCCGGACATGGACCACCGGGAGCCGGACGCCCGCTTCGGTGTAGTCCAGGGGCTTGCCTGCACCCTCGACGGGGATTCTCAAGCGTTCCTGGATGTGGACGGGTTCCCCAAGCCTGAACTGCCAATCGTCCAATTCGAGGCTCTGGCTGTTCCTGGGCATCCCCAAGTCCCAGCGGTGCGGGATGTACACATCGTCGGAGAGTTCAAAAAAACGCTCGGGCATGGACTCCACTTGGCGCGGTGGCTACTTGGTGACGAGTTGGTTGAGTTCGGTGCCCGAGGTAGCGATCTCCTTCGCCAGTTGCCGGAGTCGGCTGGTCAGCGCTCCCCGGCACTCTACGACGCTCCGGCAACCCCGCATCGCATCGTCCAGTTCCCTAAAGATAATCTCGTGGTACTGCTGGGGGTGCGGCCCGTAATGCCCTTCAAGAGGCATCTTGTTCGCGGGGTCCTCCATCGACATTCCAGCCTTGGCGAAGATGTCCCGGAACCTGGGAGTCCACGGCCCTCCGCGCTCGGCTCGGTAGCGCAGCAGGCCCAGCACCTGGGGGCTCTCCTGCGCCCCTGGGCGTGGCTCTCGTGAGAGCGTCCCGATGATGTCCACCTGCTCGGAGCCCTCTCCAGCCGGGCAGGTGCGGAACTCGACTCGCAGCCCGAAGGTGGGCAGGGGCAGCCCACGCCAGCGCACCCGCCGGCCGCGGATGGAGACACCGCCGCATTCAAGCGCTCGCACCTCCATCTCCACCTCCAGGCCCTGTTCGACGAACACCTCGTAGAGCGTGCCGCTCCTCACCACGAAGTCCGAGTCGAACACTCGCAGCGCCCCGTGGCAGTACAGCTCTCGCACGAAGTGCATGGTGCCATCCACGCGCCGGAACGTGCGGAAGCGCGCGGGGAAGGCTCTCGCGCCAGACTCCGACACGCCCTGCCCCAGCAACCGCGTGGCCAGCCACGCGATGAGGTGCGCTCCCCTGCCGCGCAGATCCACGGACGCGCTCACCGTGTACGCACCCGGGTTCGAGTAAAAGCGCACCACCCGCGCGTCCACCTCCGCCACGCCCCCGCCCAGCGTCGCCGCCAGCAGCGGCCAGCTGTCCGTGGGGCCTGCCTGCTGACCTCGGCGCAAGCTGCGCACTCCACGCCGGTACACCCTCGCCGCCGTCCACGCCGTCAGGAAGCTCGAGAGCAACAGCCACGCCCCACGCCGATCGCCCAGCAGGCCCTCGGGCCCTGGCCCACGAGACCACAGCAGCGCACGCGCCGTCGCCAGCGCGTAGTGGCGCAGCAGGCTCCAGCCCGCGTGGATCAGCCGGCCCACCGCGAGCGCCATCCCGTGAGCCATCGCCGTCTCCCCCGGCACCGCTCCCGCCAACGCCGGCTGATCGAACAGGCGCGCCCCCAGCGTCATCTCCAGGTGCTGCACCAGCAGCCGCCACAGGGGCTCTTCCGCGTGCAGCCGCGCCTCGGCGAGGAAGGCCGCCTCCAGTCCCGCCTCGCGCGCCTGGGCCACGTCGCGCATGTGAGCGTCGATCCACAGCTCGTCACGCACCTCGATGGGCAGCCCTTCCTCGCACGCTCGCGCATACGCCTCCCACGCCTGCGTCCGTGGCCAGCCCGAGGCATCCACCGGCATCACCGCCTCGCCCAGCCGGGCGAAGGGCGCGGACATGCCCCAGAAGCGACCCAGCATCACCGCGCTCGAGACGAGCAGGTGCACCCGGGTCATCCGGCACGGGTGGGCCCGGTAGAAATCCTCCAGCCCCGCCAGGTGTCGACGGCACTCCCGCTGCCGGAGCACGAAGGCGGCCAGCTCCTCTCGCGAGGCCCGCGGAAGATGAGCGCGAGCCTCCGCAAGCTCCGTGGGCTCCAGCGGAGCCGCGGCCTCCGCTCCGGAGTGCCCGGAGACGCTCCAGGCCTGCTGCACGAGCGTGCTCATGACGCCACCTCCGCCAGCGCCTGAGCGGCAGGCACCACCCGGGCAGACTCACGGCCCGTTCCCAGCCAGCTGCGCGCGGCTCCCCGCACGGGGGCTCTCCCCAACGAGCGCGCGAGGAAGAAGAGGACAAAGCGCCACCGCGAGCGGCGCCGAGCCACCGCGCCCTCATCTCCCGCGCACCACTGCCGCAGCGTCTCGAAGCTCCACTCGGTGGCCAGCTGCATCATCGGACGGAAGAGGTAGAAGTCGAGCAGCTCGCCCACCACCCCGTGGCGCGTCTGGTAGTCGAACACCGTCTTGAAGAAGGTGCCCTCGGGGCGGCGCTCATAGAGCCACACCCCACGCCCGTGGGTGATCAGGCTCTTCGGATCCTCCGAGCCGAACTCGAACGTGGAGCGCACCCGCGGCTCATTGCTCAGGTAGCGGCCCCACCCCGCCACCTGGAGCCCGAAGCCGAGCCGCGTCAGGTACTCCATCAGGTGGAAGCCTCGTGCGTCCTGCTCGGGCAGCGCCGCGCCGTGGAAGCGCAGGTGGGCCACCCACACGAACTGGAGCGCGTACACGAGGTGCCGCACGGTGTGCCAGAGCACCTCACGCTGGCACTCGGGCCTCAGGTGCAGGCGGCACCGGTAGATGTGGAAATAGACGACGTCAAAGGCCCCGAGCAGGCCCATGCGAGCAGCAGATAGAAAGCGGCAGTCATTCCTGGGGCTCAGTGCAACCCCTTGGCCACCCTGTAAGTGCTCGAAACACGGACCGTGCCGCCCAGCTCGGCGCCCGGCGCTGTCAACGGCGTGGACAGCGCCGACAAGCGTGCTGACTGCCCGGGCCAGCGCCTGGGCTCAGGCCTTCGCGCGACGACGGCGCCCGCCCGTGGCTCCGGCCTCCGCCTTGGGAGCGGGCCGGTTGTGCCACTGGGTCTCGATGCGGGCTTCGATCTCCTCACGCATCCGGCGCGCATCGGCCAGCGCGGTGTCGATCTCCTCACGCACCCGCGCGGCCTGCTCCTGAGCGGCGGCCCGGTACTCCGCGGTGTCTCGACGCACCTGGATGCGGCCCGTGGTCCGCTTCGCACCGCCCGCCTGCCGCTTCCCCGCCCCCTGCCGCTTCCCCGTCTTGCCGGTGCTCGTCCGCGCCATCGAAGCCTCCAGAGTTTTCTGCTCTCCGGAAGGTGGAGCCCCCCTCCTCCGCGCGGAACCCCCACCTCCAGGGCCAGTCCACCTGTGCCTGCTGGACAACCAGGCTCACGGGCAAAAGCTGATCGGCGGTGGACAGATGAACACCCGCACAACCTACGAAGACCTTCGTTGAAATCTACGAACAGCTTCGTATATTTGTCCGGGGAACGCTGGACGTCGAGGGAGCCATGAGCGAATCGAAGCTGCCGAGACCCACCGACGCGGAGCTGGGCATCCTCCGCGTGCTGTGGGAGCGAGGCCCCTGCACGGTGCGAGCGGTGCACGAGGCCCTCCAGGACGGGAGCGGGTACACCACCATCCTCAAGCTGATGCAGATCATGACCGAGAAGGGGCTCGTGGTGAGAGATGAGTCCCAGCGAGCACACGTGTACAGCTCGCGCGTGACGCAGCAGAAGACGCAACGCCAGCTGGTGACGGATCTGGTGGATCGCGCGTTTGGTGGCTCACCGGCTCAGCTCGCCATGCAGGCGCTGTCCACGAAGAAGACTTCCCCCGAGGAGCTGGCCGAGCTGCGCCAGCTGCTCGATTCCCTGGAGAAGGAGGTGGAGCCGTGAACGGTCTCGTCCTGGAGTCCCTGGGTTGGGCGCTGCTGCACCTGCTGTGGCAGGGCGCGCTCGTGGCGGCGGTGCTGGCCGTGGCGCTGCGCGTGCTCGGGCGGCGGGCCGCGGTGGCGCGCTATGCCCTGGCCTGTTGCGCGCTGGTGATGATGCTCGCGCTCCCCATGGCTACCGGCTGGAGGCACTACTCCACTGCGTCCGCCCGGACCGTGGAGCTCTCCCTCACGCCTTCCTCGATCGATGCACCGGCCACGTTCATGGCGGGAGTCGAGAGGCTGCCGGCACCTCGGCGCCCGGCCGTGGCCGCCGCTCCGGTGTCTACCGCTGCCACTGCCTCCGAGCCGCTGCTGGAGCGGGCGCTGGCGCTCGTCGGTCAGCACCTGCCGTGGCTGGTGCTCGCGTGGGGCCTGGGCGTGGCCCTGTCCTCGCTGCGGCTGCTGGCCGGGTGGATGCGCCTGCGCCGGCACGTGCGTGAGGCGGTTGCCGCGCCCATCGAGTGGCAGGAGCGGCTGGAGGGGCTCTCCCGGCGCCTGGGGCTGAAGCGTGCGGTGCGCCTGCTCCAGTCCGCGGCGCTGGATGTGCCCTCGGCGGTGGGCTGGCTGCGGCCCGTGGTGCTGCTGCCCGCCTCCGCGCTCACCGGCCTGCCCCCCCGTCAGCTCGAGATGATCCTCGCCCACGAACTGGCTCACATCCTCCGCTATGACTTCGCGGTGAACCTGGCGCAGACGCTGGTGGAGACGCTGCTCTTCTACCACCCGGCCGTCTGGTGGATGTCCGACGTCATCCGCGTGGAGCGCGAGCACTGCTGCGACGACATCGCCGCCAGCACCAGCGGCAGCACCCTCTCCTACGCCCGGGCGCTCACCGCGCTGGAGGAGCTGCGTGTGCTCCCCTCGCTCGCGCCGAGCCCGGCCCTGTCCGCGCTGGGGGGCTCGCTGCCGGAGCGCGTGCGCCGGCTGGTGGTCTCCCCCGCCTCGCGCTGCTCCTCTCGCTGGGTGGCCGGCGCCTCCGTGCTCACGCTGATCAGCAGCCTCGCGGTGGCCGCTCCCGTCACCGCGTTGATGCTCCCCGCGCAGGGCGAGCACGTCGTGGTCGCCGCGGCGCCTCCGCCCAACCTGTCTGACAGTCAGACAGGTTCGTCCAGCATCGCTCCGCCGCCTCCCCCTGCTCCCATCCCGGTGGCCGCGCCGGCGCTCCCGCCCACCCCGGAGCCCACTCCCGGCCCCATGCGCCACGTGGCCGCGAGCCCCAAGGCCGAGCCCCACCCGAACCCCAACCCCAACCCCAACCCCCGCCACGGCCGGGACGGGGATGACGACGACAACGATGACGATGACGAGCTGGATGGGCGCACTGTCGTGGGCGAGGGGAAGCTCTCGGTGGATCAGCTCGTCGAGCTGAAGGTGGCGGGAGTCTCCCCGGAGACGGTCGAGGCGGTGAAGGGCATGGGCTACCAGCCCACGGTGAGCAACCTGGTGGAGTTCGGCCACGCGGGCGTCACCCCCGAGTACGCCAAGGACATGAACGCCCGCTTCGGCCAGAAGCTGTCCGCCGACGAGCTGGTGGAGATGAAGCACATGGGCGTCACCCCGGCCTGGCTGGAGGCGATGAAGGCCCAGGGCTTCACGAAGGTCACCCCGGATGACGTCATCAGCGCCCGCGCGGTGGGCGTGGATGAGGACTACCTGCGCGGGCTGAAGGCCGCCGGCTATACCGGGCTGAGCCTGGAGAAGCTGACGGAGATGCGGGCCGTGGGCGTGAAGCCGGAGACCATCTCCGAGCTGGCCAAGGCGGGCTACACGAAGCTGGACGCGGACACGCTGGTGGAGCTCCGGTCCGTGGGCGTCTCGCCCGACTACATCCGCGAGCTGCGGGAGGCCGGCCTGAAGGACCTCTCCACGGAGGAGCTCGTCGAGCTGCGCTCCATGGGCGTGAACTCGGACTTCATCCGGCAGATGCACGAGGCCGGCCTGGAGGCGCTGAACGTGAAGGAGCTGATCCGCCTGAAGAGCAGCGGCATCGACGCGGACTTCATCCGCCGCATGAAG
Organism: Hyalangium sp.; assembly: GCF_045802625.1. Taxonomy (NCBI): domain Bacteria; kingdom Pseudomonadati; phylum Myxococcota; class Myxococcia; order Myxococcales; family Archangiaceae; genus Hyalangium; species Hyalangium sp. The sequence goes on from NZ_JBJMQP010000124.1 coordinate 56,208, forward strand.
CAGCCCAAGAAGTAGTCCGCGGTCCCCTCCCCTTCACCCTCACCTCATGCCCTCGGCCGCGCTCCCACCGAGCGCGCGCCGCAGGGCCGTGCCTTGCTCGCAGGAGCCCCAAGCCATGAACGCCCAGCAGCCTTCCCTGCCTCTCCTCGCGGCGCTGCTCCTGGCCGCCGCCCCCGTGCTCGCCGCTCCCTCGCGCACGGGCACCTGGTCCGCCAGCGTCGAGGACACCCGGCTCCAGCTCTCCCTCCGGACGAAGGGCGAGCGCGGCAACCAGATGAGCAGCCCGGTGCCGCTCACCGCCTTCCAGGGCCTGTCCACCGCCAACGGCAGCTCCGCGCCCTTCCAGCTGATTCGCGAGGCGGGCACCTTCCAGTTCGAGGGGAGCTTCTCCAACGGCGAAGGCGCGGGCCACTTCCAGTTCGAGCCGAGCGAGGCCTACGCCCGGAGCATGGCCTCCCTGGGCTACCCCAAGCTCACCCCGGACGAGCACTACCAGCTGGCCCTCTTCGACATCACCGCCACGAGGGTGAAGGAGCTGGCGGCGCTGGGCTACAAGGACATCCCCCTCGAGCAGCTGCTCCAGGTGGCCATCTTCCAGGTCACGCCCGAGTTCGTCCGGGAGATCCGGAATATGGGTTACCCGAGTGTCACCCTGGAGGACCTGGTCAAGCTGCGCATCCACGGCATCAGCCCGGAGTACATGCGCGCCCTGTCTGGGGGTAAGCTTGAGACACGCAAGAAATAATGAAATCGAGGGCACGCTCGTGCGTTCCGTGGACCGCACCGGGTGCCAGCGCGTGTAACCGCAGGGGTTCGAGTCGTGAGAACAGGGGGGGACGCTGGAATGCTGCGTCAAGGGCTGGGGCTCGCGATGCTGCTGTGTGCCATGACAGCTCACGCGGCGCTCGAGGGGCCGGGCCGCAACCAGTTCATCCAGGCCGCCCCCACCCGCGGGGACATCCACATCGACGGCAAGCTGGACGAGGAGGCCTGGAGCCAGGCTCCCGTCTTCGACGCCTTCGTCCAGCGCTTCCCCACCGCTGGCGCCGCCCCCAGCGAGCACACCGAGCTGCGCATCCTCTACGACTCGGACTACGTCTACTTCGGCATCGTCTCCCGGGACTCGAAGCCGGAGCTCATTGACAGGCGCCTGGGCCGCCGCGACAGCTCGCTCACCACGGACATGGTGCAGCTCATCATCGACTCCACGCATGACCACCGCACCGCGTACTCGTTCTCGCTGAGCGCCGGCGGCGTGCAGGGCGATGGGCTCTTCTACGACGACCGCAACTACACCTCGGACTGGGATGGGGTGTGGGACGGGGCCACGAGCAGCCTCCCGGATGGGTGGGTGGCCGAGTTCGCCATCCCCCTGGCCCTGCTGCGCTTCCCGGACGCGGAGGTGCAGACGTGGGGCTTCTCCGTGCGCCGGCAGATCGCCCGGCTCAACGAGGAGATTGAATCCGTGGACAACCCGCGCACCAGCAACGCGAACGTGTCGCGGCTGGGCCACCTCACGGGCATGAAGGGGCTGCAGTCCCGGCGCGCCGTGCAGGTGGTGCCGTACCTGGCCACGCGCGGTGTCCTCCGGCCGCAGCACTCGGACGCGGCCCTGCCCCAGCCCCGGCTGATGGACCCCACGCTGGATGTGGGGCTGGACTTGAAGGCGGCGCTCACCAGCGACTTGGCCCTCAACGCCACCATCAACCCGGACTTCGGGCAGGTGGAGGCCGATCAGCTCATCCTCAACCTGTCCACCTTCGAGGCCTTCTTCCCCGAGAAGCGGCCCTTCTTCACCCAGGGCCTGGAGCTCTTCCAGTCGGTGGGCAGTGACTTGGGGCAGGTGCCGCAGTCGCTCTTCTACTCGCGGCGCATTGGCCTGGACACGCCCATCCTCGGCGCGGCGAAGCTGACGGGCTCGGCGGCCAAGGGCGTGGAGGTGGGGGTGCTGGACGCGCTCGTCACCGGCCCCTGGCAGAAGCAGGACGAGGAGCTGCCGGACCGGCACTGGAGCCTGCACTCCAGCCGGCCCCTGCACCTGGGCCCCAACAGCTCGCTGCCGGGCAGCCCGCAGCCGCCCACCAACTTCCTGGCCGCGGTGGCGCGCTCCTCGGTGGGGCAGAACTCGCGGGTGGGCGCCAGCTTCGCGGCGGCCACGCCCCTGGTGAACGGGTGCACCCCGGAGCAGGCCGCGCTGGACGAGGAGGATCAACCCGCGCAGTGCCTGGCCCGAGGCGGCCTGGGGGGCGCGGTGGACTTCGATCTCAAGACTTCCAACAGCGAGTACGGCGTGCTGGGGCAGGTGGACTCCAGCCGCACCATGGGGGGGCTGCCCGAGCGCACGCTGCGAGACGGCACGGTGCTGCACCCGGGCTCCGCCGGCTACGGCGGCTACCTGCGCGCGGGCAAGTTCGGCGGCGAGGGCTTCCGCTGGGACATGGGCTATGACTTCTCCACGCCCACGCTGGACCTGAACGCCACCGGCTTCCAGCGCACGCAGAACGAGCACGCGCCTCGCGCCTCGGTGCGCTACCAGCGCGCCAACGGCTTCGGCCCCTTCAAGAACTTCTTCGCCAACCTCGGGGGCGGCAGCAGCTGGAGCTCGGATGGACGCGCCATCCACCGGGGGAGCTGGGTGGACGCCAACGTGGGCGTGACGCTGCCCAGCTTCGACTTCATCGGCCTCGAGGCCGGCGGGAACGCGGGCGGCTACGACATCCGCGAGCTGGACGACACGGGCGTCCCGCTGCAGCAGGAGCTCAGCTCCTTCTTCGTCTTCTTCTTCGAGAGCAACGGCAACCGGCCCCTCTCGCTCAGCGGCTTCGTGGCCCTGGGCCACCATGACCGGGGCCCGGCTCCGTCCCGTTCGGCCTGGACGGGAAACCTGGCCCTCTCGCTGCGGCCCCACCCGGCCCTGGAGACACGCCTGGAGGCGCTGACGGACCGCACCGAGTACGCGCCGCGCTTCGTGGACCGGCTGGGCGACAGCCGCTTCCTGCTGGGCAACCTGCAGTCCAACTTCGTCTCCCTCACGCTGCGCCAGCAGTGGGTCATCCGCCCGAACCTCACCCTGCAGGGCTACGCCCAGCTCTTCAGCGACTATGGCGTCTACGGCCCCTTCTACGAGGCCGAGTCCGACGCGGCACGCCGGCCCATCCGCTTCTCTGAGATGAGGCCCACCGAGGCCCAGGCGAACGACTACAACTTCTATGACGTGGCGCTCAACCTCAGCGTGGTGCTGCGCTGGGAGTACCGCCTGGGCTCCACGCTCTTCCTGGTCTACACGCGCTCGCAGCAGGGGCTGCCCACGGCCGGCGGCGAGCAGGTGCCGGCCACGGTGCTGCCTCGGCGCCTGTCCTCCGGCCCGGCCACGGACGCCGTGCTGCTCAAGTGGAGCTACTACTGGAACGCCTGAGCGGGCTGCCCGCTCAGAGATCGCACGAGTGCTGGACCTGGATGCGCGGGGCATTCATGGAGGCCGAGTCCTCCAGCACGCGGCGGCTCAGGGTGGTTCTCACTCGCTGAGCCTCCTCCGAAGGCAAGCCCGCGCTGTCCTGGTATGCGGCCGCCAGGCGGCCGTAGTCCTCGGAGAGGCGCTCCACCTTGGCACGGTAGGCCTCCACCGCCTCATGCAGCGAGGCGTCGCGGATCTCCAGCGCGCGCAGCTCCTCGGCCAGCTCGTGGAGCCTGCGCGCGTTGTGCTCGCACGCCCAGGGGTCCAGCACGTGGCGCTCGGTGCCATCCTCGGTCCGCAGCTCCTCCAGGACGTCGTCGTGGAGCGTGGTGCACGGCTCCGGCCTCAGCGTGCCGCAGGCCATCAGCGAGGTGGCTCCCCACAGGCAGCCGGTGACAAGGGCCCAGACATGAGGCGCCCGCAGGCGGCCCCGGTCGCGCGAGTTCTCCAGGTGCATGAGTCCGGTCCCCTCATCCGGATAAAGGGTGACTCTGCTCGACAGCGTCCCCCACGGCGCTGTTTTAACCAGACGCTCCCCAGCTTCTTCCTTCCCAGACAGCGACAGTATGTGAAACGTTGGAAATCGGAGGAACGCCCGAGGAGCCCTGCGGTTGCCTCAACTTCAGGCTGCCCACCGGGCGGCCCTGCCAGGCCTCCTCCTCCGAAAAGCATGAAGACTTTTTCCCCCGCCACGTCGGGGGCTGTAGGAGTCCTGAAAGGGTGGTTAGGTTTCCCGCCCCGATGAATCGTCCCGGGCGCGCCGGAGGCTCCGGGTCCAGTTGCAGGAGGAGGTAGCAAGCGATGGAGGCTCAGAAGAAGAGGCGCTGGCCCTATGTGCTCGGGGGCATCCTCGTCGTGCTGGTGGCCGCGGTGGCCATCCTGCTGTGGAGGCTCGACGCCATTCTGCTGAAGCAGGCCCAAGCCCAGGCGGCCACGCTCTCGCAGCAGCTGGGGCGCCCGGTGGAGGTGGGCGGCATCTCCACCAAGCTGTTCCCGCACGTGGGCGTGGACGTGGACGCCGTCACCATCGGCCCCGCCGAGGGCGAGGAGCTGCCGCTGACGCAGATGAAGAACCTGGACGTGCGCGTGGCGGCCATGCCGCTGCTGCGCTCCAAAGGCCAGGACATCCAGGTGCTCAACGCCGAGGTGACGGGCCTCACCGTCAACGTCATCCGCCTGCCGGACGGCACCACCAACGTGCAGCGGCTGATGGACAAGCTGGCGCAGCAGAAGAAGCCCGAGCAGCCGCCTGAAGAGGAGAAGCCGCCCACGGACTTGTCCGGCGTGCGTGTGGAGCGGGCCGCGCTCACCGACGCCACCATCCGCTTCGTGGATCGCTCGGGCGGCAAGGCGCAGGAGCTGGCCATCTCGGACCTGGACATCGAGGTGAGGGATCTGCGCGTGGGCCAGCCGCTGGAGGTGAAGCTGGCCGCGGCGGTGCTGGCGCAGAAGCAGAACCTGTTCGCCACGCTGGCGGCCGCGCCGCTGCCGCCCACGCTGGTGCCCACCCCGAAGAGCCTCACGCTGAAGGCGGAGAACATCGATCTCGCGCCGCTCGGCCCGTACCTGCCTCCGAGCGTGGGGTTCCAGGCCGGCACGCTGACGGCGGACTGGAAGGCGGAGCTGGGTGGGGCAGTGCCCGGGGGCCAGGGGCCCACGCGGCTGGAGGGCGTCATCAAGGCGCTCGGGCTGCGCTTCGCGGGCGCCGAGGGCGGCAAGGCGCTCGACGTGGTGCTGGATACGGACGTGAAGGCGGATCTCGCCGCGGGTGACCTGGCGCTCGACAGATTCAAGCTGGACTTCGGGCCGGCGGGGATCAGCGGCAAGGGCCGCGTGAAGGGGATGCTGGGAGGCTCGCCCGCCGTGGAGGGCTTCGAGCTGACCAGCCATGACTTGGATCCGGCGGTGCTCGCCGAGTACTACCCACCGCTGAAGAAGCAGCTCAAGGGGATGATCGCCGGCCCGGTGGGCCTGTCGGTGAAGGGCAGCGGCACGCAGGAGGCCCAGGCGCTCAACCTGGAGGTGGACCTCACGCCGGTGCGCCTGCGCATCCCCGAGCAGCTCTCCAAGGAGGCGGGGACGCCCATGCGGCTCACCACGAGCCTCTCGGGAGCGGCCGCCAGCGGCGGGGCCCTGCGCTTCAACGCGAAGGCGGACCTGGATGGAGCGGACCTGCGCCCCGGCCTGCTGCTGAACAAGGGGCCCGGGCAGAAGCTCGGCGTGGCCGCGGCGGGCACGTACCAGCCCACCAAGGATGGGATGAAGGTGGACCTCGGCCAGCTCACGATGAGCGTGCTGGAGGACACGCTGGGAGGCACGGCCTCGTTCGCGACGGCGGGCCAGGGCAAGAAGCAGACGACCACGTTCGCCATGGACCTGAAGACGCAGCGGCTGAACGCGGACGCGCTGCTGATGAAGGACGAGGAGATCATGGCGCGCAACAACGGCAAGCTGCCCGCTCCGACGGATGATCCCACGCGCTTCAACGGGATGCGCGGCGACATCAAGTTCCAAGCGGGCTCGGTGCACTACAGCGGCACGGACCTGTCCAACATGGTGGCCCACATCACCATGGTGGATGACCTGATCAAGATCGAGAAGTTCTCCTCGGTGGCCTACGGCGGCACGGTGGTGGCGGACGGGACGCAGGTGAACCTGGGGCCGCTGCCGGAGAAGCGGCCGTTCGTGGCCAAGGTGACGATGCAGAAGGTGGACGTGGCCTCGGTGCTGGCCTCGCGCACGCCCAAGAAGGTGATGACGGGCAAGTTCAACGGGGACGTGGACCTGCAGGGCGTGGGCTACACGCCGGACAAGCTGAAGGAGACGCTGCTGGGCGCCATCAACGGCAACCTGGAGGACAGCACCTTCCTGGGCGTGGACGTGTTCTCCAAGGTCTCCGAGCCGCTGGCCAAGGCGCTGCCCTTCGCGTCCAAGGCGCTCAAGAGCGGCGACGTGACGTCGCTGGGCGACAACCTGCCGTTCGGGGTGGAGATCAAGAACGGCGTGGCGCAGCTGAAGAAGCCCATCACCTGGACGCGGCCGGAGGGGGTGATGAACTTCGCGGGCGGCATCCGGCTGGACGGGGTGCTGGATCTCAACGGCACGGTGAGCCTGACGCCGCAGACCATCAACAAGCTCACGCTGGGCAAGGTGACGCCTACCGAGGCCATCCCGGTGACGCTGAAGGTGACCGGGCCCGCGTGGAGCCCGGAGGTGTCGGGGCTGGACGTGAAGCCAGCGGTCACGACCATCGCGAAGCAGGCGGCGGCGGGGCTGGCGGGCAAGCTGCTCGGCGACAAGGGCCAGCAGGTGCAGCAGGTCATCACCGGCGGCCAGCAAGCCGCGCAAGAGGAGGCCGAGCGCAAGAAGAAGGAGCTGGAGGCCAAGGCCGCCGAGGAGAAGGCCCGGCTGGACGCGGCCGCCAAGGCCGAGCAGGAGAAGGCGAGGAAGAAGGCCGAGGACGAGGCCAAGAAGCGCCTGCACGGCATCTTCGGAAAGTAGCCTGCCCCGTGGCCCCTGGCGCGTGACGGGGCGGCTCGTCGCGTGGGCCAGGGGCCGGGGCCTGTCCCACCGTCAGCCCAGGCGGCGCTTCAAACAGTCCGCCAGGGCGGCGCGTACCTCTTCCGGGAAGCCCGAGTACCCAGGCGTGTCGTTGCTCTCCAGCACGACGAACTCGCCGCCCTCCTTCTCGAGGAAGTCGAGCGCCAGTGTATCCGCGCGCAAGTGGTTCATCGCCGCGCGGGTCTGGTGGACGAGAACCTCTGGAGGCTCGATGACCCGGTACCTCCGCGTGTCGACATTCGCCTTCCAGCCTCGGCCCTCGCGCTCCATCGCCCAGAACCGATCGCCGACCGCCAGGCAGCGCACATCCCTCCGGTAGTCGATGTAGGGCTCGGCCGTCACGTACTCCTCGACGGCGAAGAGCAGGTCCGCCACATCCCCCCAGGACTCTTCGCCGCGCACCAGCGCCTTACCGAAGCCTCCATGGTGGTTGCCAGCCTTGACCACCAGCGGGAACCTCCGCCCGAGCCGTCGCGCCATGTCATCTCCTTGCGCGACGTCGAAGGGGATGACCTGCAACCCCGCCTCGCGCAGCTCCGCGAGCATGGAGAGCCGCTCGAAGCCGCGCAGCAGCACTTCCGCGGGGTTCACACACGGCACGCCGCTGAGCCGGATGATCTCCAGCGCCGTGCGATACCGCGGCTCGGGGCGGATGGCGCCCACTCGCCAGAGCACACCGTCCAGCCGGATCGCCGCCTCCCGGTCGATGCACCACAGCTCCCCATCCCGCAGCACCCACGCGCACTCCTGGATGCGGCGGTAGACGACCTCATCTCCAGGGAAGTAGGTGTGCCAGTACTGCTCGCCGTTGATGATCGCGATCGTGCGTCCCATGAGCGAAAGGTAGCTCCTGCAGGGAGAGTAGTCCCCGGCTCACACCCGGAACTCGGAGACGATCCTCCGGAGCTGGGACACGGTGGCGTTGATCTGCCCCACCGCCTCCTCCGCGGTGGTGGTGGCCAGCACCACGTCGCCCATCATCCCCGACAGCTGCGTCATCACGTCCGTCATCTGCGAGATGCCCGCGTTCTGCTGCGTCACCGAGGCGACGATCTGCCGCGCCGCGTTGCTGCTCTGCTGCATGACGCTGGCGATCTCCTTGAGCCTGTTCGCCGAGGAGAGCACCTGCTCGATGCCGGCCTCCATCTGCTTGCTGTCGCCTTCCGCGGAGGCCACGGCCTGACGGATGGCCGTGTTGATGTCGAGGAGGATCTTCCCGATGCGCTCGGTGCTCTGCAGCGACTGGCCGCTCAGGGTGCGCATCTCTCGCGCCACCACCGCGAAGCCGCGCCCGCCCTCGCCCGCCCGCGAGGCCTCGATGGCGGCGTTGAGCGCCAGCACGTTGCTCTGGTCCGCCAGGTCCTTCACGCTGCCGATGATCTCCCGCGCGTGGACGGCCTGCTCGGACAGCGCGCCGATGCTGCCCACCATCGCGCTCACGCGCTGGCGGATCTGCTCCAGCCCCTGCGCGCTCTGCTCAATGGTCTGATGGCTGGCGACGGTGAAGCCGTCGGCCTGCTCAGCCACCTTGAGCACCATCTCCGCGCGGCTGGAGGCCATGCTGGAGGTCTGAGCAATCTCGGCCATCGTCGTGCCGGCCTCGGACAAGCTGCGCGCCTGCTCGGTGAGGAAGTTGATCTGCTCCTGGCTCACCTTCGTCAGCCGCTCGGAGGCGGTGGCCAGCTCGCCCACCACGCCCTGCAGCGCCACCGGCACCGCGCGCAGCCGCTTGACCAGCGCATCCAGGCTGGTGGCCAGCCTGCCCACCTCGTCCCTCGCCGTCACGTCGATGGACAGCGTCAGGTCTCCCTCGATGGCGATGCGCGTGGCGATCGCCGCCAGGCTCACCAGCGGCTCGGCCACCTCGCGCACCATCCACCACGTCAGGCCCGCCAGCGACAGGATGCACAGCGCCACCAGCACGCCGATCAGCACCCGGCCTCGCGAGCCCGCCAGACTCGCCCGGAAGAAGGCATCGGACAGCCCGCGCTGATGCTCGTCCACCATGAGCTGGAGCCCCCGCTGCAGAGACTCGAAGCGCGTGCTCACCCGGGTGAGGGCCGCCTCGGCCTGCGCGTCACCTCGGATCTGAAGCTCCAGGGCCTGCTCCAGCTCCTGCTGGTACAGGCCGAAGTCCTGCTGGAGCACCATGAGGTGCTGGGGGCTCAGCACGGGGTTGCGGCGCGCCGTCTCCAGGTTGGCGGCCAGCTTGCGCGCCAGCGCCCGCATCGGCTCGAGCCGGCGCGCGTCCTTCAACATCACCGCGTCCCGCAGCTCGTGGTGGAGCGTCTGCAGCTCCGTCATCATCTCCTGGCTCTGGGCGAACGCCGGGGCGTAGCCCTGCTCGATGACGGCCTGGGCGTTGCTCGTCTTGATCCCGACCACGATGGACGAGGCCAGGATGCCCAGCAGGAACACCGCCGCCAGCACCGGCAGCAGGATCATCTTCTGCTTGAACGTCAACGTCATCACCGCTCACCCGGTACGAGGACACACGTCCCCGGGACGGGGCCACTCCCTGTGGCCTCGCTCGAACGCGTGAAGCGCGGCCCCACTCGAGGCCTGCTGCGCCAAACCATGTCTCGCTTCCTTCCAGAGCTGCCACAGCCCTTGGCTGCCACAGCGCAGGCACACCCTACCCCGCAGGATACCCAACCGCGCCCCCCACCGCTCAAGGACTCCCCACCGCGCATGCCGCACACCCAACCCCCGGCAGCACATCTCCACACAGCCCTGAGGACAGCCCTGAGGCAGCGGGGGCGAGCGTCCAACCCCGAGGGTCGCCCGGAGGCATGAGGGGCAATCAAGCGGAGGGCCTCAGGGCAGCGCATCCAGGCGCCGGCACCCGGGAATGGAGAGGACAAAGTCGGCGCCGAAGGTCCCCGCCGGGGTGAGGGCGCCCTGGGGCTTGCGGGCCAGCACCTCCTCCACCGCGCGCACGGCGGCCACGGCCGTGAAGGCGTAGCCCTCTGGCAGCTCCAGCCAGGCCTGGGCTCGGCGGCCGTCCGGTGCGCGGGCCTCGGCCCAGATCTGCGTGTGGTGCTCGTTGCGCGCGGTCTCGTTCGGCCCATGCATCCGGGACTCGATGAGGCGCTCGGCGCCGTGGCGGATGGCCTCCACCGAGAGCGCCCGCTGGAGCAGCGGATAGGTGAAGCGCACGACCCGGGCGGCGGCGCGCGGCAGGGCCATATAGGTGGTGATGTTGGGGATGCCCGTGGTGTGCCAGGCCGTCACCAGATCGCCCCAGGGGATGGGCGCCACGGTGCGCTCCGCATCGGTGAAGCGCACGCGGCGCAGGCCCTTGCCCATGGGCCACGGCAGCAGCGCGCCGCCGCGGCGCACGCGCCCGCCCGAGGGCACCTGCTCCAGCATGGACTTGGCGGTGCCGGGGCTCGCCTGGCCGGAGAAGACGATGGCCAGATCCAGCTCATGCGCCCCGGGCACGCGCTCGGCCACATAGCGCGCCATGCAGTCGGTGGGCACCACGTCGAAGCCCACCCCGGACATGAGGGCGATACCGCGGGCGCGCGCCTCCGCGTCATGGTGGAAGGTGTTCTCGAAGACGGGGATCTCCCCGGTGATGTCCAGGTAGTGCGCGCGGGTGGCCAGGCACGCCTGCACCATGGACTCGCTGGTGCGGATGAAGGGACCGGCCGCGTGGAGCACCAGGGGCAGGCCCTCCAGCGCGCTCACCAGGCCGCGCATCTCCTCCAGCCCCACGGCGGCCAGCTCAAGCCCCAGCCGCTCGGCCAGGGGCGCCAGCTTCTCGCGGGAGCGGCCGGCGAGCACGGGCCGGTGGCCCCGGCGCACGGCCTCTTCAGCGATGAGTTGGCCCGTGTAGCCGGAGGCGCCGTACAGCATCCAGCGAGGGGCGGAGGACGGAGGAGCGCTCACGGGCCGAGGCTATCACCCCTGGCGCCAGGGGCTGAACGGGGGCCCTTTCAGAGACGCTCAGTGCGTGGAGCCCTGGAGCGAGGGCGCCAGCTCCGCGCGGCAGGCCTCATCGCACTGGGGGAAGAGCAGGAGGAACTCGGCCCGCTGCCGGCATTTGCCCTCGGGATCGACCGGACCGGCGTCCCCGAGACAGTTCGCGCGCTGATCCGCCCACGCCTCTTTATAGAGCGCGTCGCGCTGCGCCGGAGCCATGGCCCGGATGGCCCCCCCGGTCGAGCTGTGGACCCACACCCACGCGCCAATGGACACCGCCGCGACGATGCCCAGCACCAGGGCCCGCCGCCACCAGGGCGAGCGAGCCGGTACGGCGAGATCTCGCGAGAAGAGTCCGTCACCCGATGGATCCGAGCCGTCCGTCATCTCTTGCTCCAGAGCATGCCCTCTCATGCCGCAGCGGGCGGGCGGTTGCCAGGACTCTCGACGCCGGGTGTGCGAGAGACGTCAGCCGAGCCCCCAGACGTACCTCCGGTGAATAAGATGAACACATGGACCCCCGGCTGGAAGTCACGCCTGTCGAGCCCAGCCCCATGCGGGTGCTGGTGGTGGACGACGAGCGCAACATCCGCAGCACCCTGCGCATCTGTCTGGAAGGCTTCGGCTGTACCGTACGCGAGGCCACCACGCCCGAGGCGGCCCTCGCGGCGCTCGCCCAGGGGCCGGCGGATCTGGCCTTCGTGGACCTGCGGCTGGGGACCGCGAGCGGGCTGGACCTGGTGCCTCGGATGCTGGCCGAGTCTCCCCACCTCGACATCGTCCTCATCACCGCCTACGCCACCTTCGACACGGCGGTGGAGGCGGTGAAGCGCGGGGCGCGCGACTACCTGCCCAAGCCCTTCACGCCCGCGCAGATCCGCCACGTGGTGGACCGGGCGCGGGCGCACCGCGAGCTGAGCTCCCGGCTGGGAGACCTGGAGGGGCAGCTGGCGCAGACGGTGCCGGAGGCCACGCTGGAGACGGCCTCGCCCGCGATGCACGCGGCCATTGGCCTCATCTCCCGGGCGGCGGCTTCAGACGCGGCGGTGCTGCTGCGCGGCGAGAGCGGCACGGGCAAGGGGGTGCTGGCGCGGGCGCTGCACTCGATGAGCCCGCGGCGGCGGCGGCCCTTCGTCACGGTGAACTGCCCCACGCTGTCCGAGCAGCTGCTGGCCAGCGAGCTGTTCGGCCACGTGCGCGGCGCCTTCACCGGAGCGGTGAGGGATCAACCCGGGCGGGTGGAGCAGGCGGAAGGGGGCACCCTCTTCCTGGACGAGGTGGCGGAGATGAGCCCGGCCCTCCAGGCGCAGCTGCTGCGCTTCCTCCAGGAGAAGCAATTCGAGCGGCTGGGCGAGGGGCGCACGCGGCGCGCGGACGTGCGGGTGGTGGCGGCCACCAACCGGGACCTGGAGAAGGACGTGGCCGAGGGCCGCTTCCGGGAGGATCTGCTCTACCGGCTGAACGTGGTGGAGGTGACGCTGCCCGCGCTGCGAGAGCGGCCGGAGGATCTCCTTCCCCTGGCGAGACGGTTCGTGGCCTTCTTCGCGCGTGCGGCGAAGCGCCCGCTGCCGGAGCTGTCGCCCGCGACGGAGCGGATGCTGCTGGCGTACGGCTGGCCGGGCAACGTGCGCGAGCTGCGCAACGCCATCGAGCGGGCGCTCATCGTCTGGCCAGCGAACGTGCTGGAGCCCCAGGCCTTCCCGGATCGGATCGCCGCGGCCTTGGGCTCGGGGGTGACGCTGGGCGGGCCGCACACGCTGGAGGAGGTGGAGCGCGAACACATCCTCCGGGTGCTGGCCAGCGCGCCCACGCTGGATGAAGCGGCGCGGATCCTGGGAATCGACGCGTCCACGCTGTGGCGCAAGCGTAAGAAGTACGAGTCCCCGCCCACCGAGTAGGGCCTCGGCCCGAGGATCAGCTCTCAAAGAGGCTGCGGCAGGGTGAACCAGAAGGTGCTGCCCAAGCCCGGCTCGCTCACCACGCCAATCTCCCCTCCGTGCGCCTGGACGATGTCTCGCGCGATGGACAGGCCCAACCCGGCCCCCCCGGCCGGAGCCCCAGGGGCCCGGTAGAACTTCTCGAAGATGCGGGCATGCTCCTCGAGCCGAATCCCCTCGCCCGTATCCTTCACCTCGAAGCGCACCCGCTGGCCCTCACGTGTCACCCGCACCGTCACCTCTCCTCCCGAGGGCGTGTGCCGGACCCCGTTGCCCACCAGGTTCGACAGCACCAACTGCACCCGGTCGGCGTCCACTTCGAGTTCCTCCGCCTCGGGCGCAATCTCCTGCTGGAGCCTCACGCCCCGGTCCTCCGCCGCGACCCGATGCACCCCCAACGCCTGCGCCACCAAGTCCCCCGTGGAGACCCGCTGGAGGTTCAGCGTCAGCCGTCCCGCCTGGATGCGAGACAGGTCCAGCAGATCATCCACGATGCCTTGCAGCCGCTCGCAGTCCTCGCGTGCCGCGAACAGCAGATCCGCCTGTTTCTCCGTCACCGGCCCCACCACCCCCTCCGCGCACAGGTGGATGGCCATGCGCAGCGACGTCAACGGCGTGCGGAACTCGTGCGCCACCGTGGCCACCAGATCATTCTTCAGCTCGTCGAAGCGGCGCAGGCGCGTCACGTCCTGGAGGATGACCGTGGCGCCCACCACGTCCCCGCTCTCGCCGTACACGGGACTGCCGCGCGGCAGCAGCCATCGATCCCCTTCCGCGGCCGTCACCCGCACCGCCTCCTCATACCCTCGGGGCTGGTAGCCGCCCTTGCCTCCCAGGACGTGGGTGCGCACTCGCTCGAGCACCTCGCGCACCTCCGGTGAAGTGCGCCCCAGCGCGTCTCCCGCCTCCAGCGATATCCGCAACACACTCTCCGCGGCGCGGTTGACGTTGAGCAGCGTACCCCCCGCGCCGAACACCATCACCGGATCCGGCAGGCTGTCGATGGCGGCCTGCGAGGCGGCCTGGGCCTGAAGCAGCTCGCCCAGGCTGCTCTGCCGGTACTGCTGGAGCCGCTCCGCCATGGCATTGAAGTCCTGGCTGAGCTGGGCGATCTCATCCTTGCCCTCGACCACGGCGCGCGCCGCCAGGTCTCCCTGTCCCAGCCGCCTCACCGCCTGCGAGAGCACGGACACCGGCCGGAGCGCCCGGTGCGTCAGCGAGGTGGAGGCAAACAGGCCCGCGAGGAACGCGGCCAGCACCGCCGTCACCATCAGCGTGTTGACGCGCTGGCTCTGCCGGCGCAGCGAGTCGCTCTTAAGCACCATGGCGTCCTGGTTCAGGTCCAGGATGGCGGCGGCGGCCGCATTGGCCTCGAAGAAGGCAGGCTCCAGGGAGGCGAAGTAGCGCTCGCGCGCGGCCTCCGGGCTCTTCAGCGCGAGGAAGCCGTTGTACTCGGTCTGGTAGCGCGTCCAGGCCTCGCGCAGCCGGCGGGTGGCCTCCGCCTCTCCAGGCTCGGTGATGTTGGCCTCCTGCACGCGCAGCTCGGTCTCCAGCTTCGGGCGCTGCACGGCCTGCTGCTCCTGCCCACGCTGACGCTCGCCCGCGACGATGAAGAGGGCGGCGCTGTCCATGCGCTCGAGCTCCTCCGTCATCCGCTGCGTGGCCAGCACGCTGCGGTAGTTGTCCTGGAGGATCTCCTGCCCGGAGCGCCCCACCTTTCCCAACGTCAGCACGGCCACCACCCCCACCCCCACGAGCGCGAGGGCCAGCGGGGCCTGGGCCAGCAGCAGGCGGCCACGCAGCGTCATGGGCGGCGCTCCTCTTGAGGTGAATCGAACGAGACGACGTGGATGTCGAAGCCCGTGCCCTCGCGGAGCAGCCGCACATCCGCGCCGCGTCCCAGCCACTGCTTCCACCAGGGCTGGTGTGAACGCCCCACGATGATGTGGCCCACACCATGGGAGCGCGCGAAGTCCAGCAAGGCCTCCACCGGATCCCTCGCGCGCAGGCGCACCACCTCCGCGCCCAGCTCCTTCGCCTTCTCGATGTTGGCCAGCAGGTGGCGCTGCGCCTCCGCGTCGATGAGGTGGGGGGCCTCGTCCGGAGTCTCCACGTAGACGACGAACCAGTCCGTGTTGAGCCGGCCCGCCATGCGAGAACCCCGCCGGAGCAGCGTCGCCGCGCGCGGCGGGTAGCTGGAGAGCGCCACCAACACCCGGCCCCAGCCGCCGCCCTTGGCCGAGGGCTCCTCGCCTCCTCGGGTCTGCTGGCCCGTGGTGGCGCGATCCAGGCTCTCGGCCACCTCGCGCAGGGCCAGCTCGCGCAGCGTGGAGAGGTTCTCCTGCTTGAAGAAGCTCTCCAGCGCGTGGGCCACCTTCTCCGGCGCGTAGATCTTCCCTGCTCTGAGGCGCTCGTGCAGATCCTCCACCGCCAGGTCCAGGTTCACCACCTGATCGGCGCTCTTGAGGAAGCTGTCGGGGATCGTCTCACGGACGGTGACGCCAGTGGCGCGCTCCACCAGATCATTGAGGCTCTCCAGGTGCTGCACGTTGAAGGCGCCGATGACGTTGATGCCCGCGGCGAGCAGCTCCTGCACGTCCTGGTAGCGTTTGGCGTTGCGGCACAAAGGAACGTTGGTGTGGGCCAGCTCGTCCACGACGGCCACCTGGGGCTTGCGAGCCAGCACCGCGTCCACGTCCATCTCCTCCACGGTGACGTCGCGATAGGTGAAGGACTTGCGAGGCACCGCCTCCAAGCCCACCACCAGCGCCTCGGTCTCCGGACGGCCGTGCGGCTCGACGAAGCCGAGCACCACGTCCACACCGCGCTTCTTCAGGGCGTGCGCCTCCTCCAGCATGCGGTACGTCTTGCCCACGCCGGCGGCGAAGCCGATGTAGAGCTTGAGCCGGCCGCGCCGCCCCCGCTCCACCAGCTCCAGGAAGTCCTCCGCGCGTGCGCGTTGCGTCCTCACCTCGGCGTCCCCAGTGGCTCGGAGGCCCTCTGCGTGGGGACAGGGGCCACTCCCACGGAAGGTCCTGGCAACTCCGGCCGGCCGAACTGCCGGTCCAGCGCGAGATTCAGTGCAAGCACATTCACCCGGGGCTCGCCCAGCACGCCCAGGGTGCGCCCCTCAGTCTCGGTCTCCACCAGGGTGAGGATCCGCTCGGGGGCCACGCCCCGCGCCCGCGCCACACGCGCCACCTGCCAGCGGGCGCCCTCGGGAGACAGGTGCGGATCCAGCCCGGATCCAGAGGTGGTAATGAGCTCCGCGGGCACCGGGCCCGGAGCGTCCGGGTTCTCACGGCGCAGGCGCTCGGTGCCGGCCAGGACGCGCTCCCGCAGCTTCTGGGAGGTGGGGCCCAGGTTGCTGCCCGAGGACGCGGTGGCATCGTAACCGCTGCCCGCCGCCGAGGGCCGGGGCTGGAAGTACGCGGGCAGGCTGAAGCCCTGGGCGATGAGGGCGCTGCCCACCACCTGGCCCCGCTCATCCGTGACGAGCGAGCCTTGGGCCTCGTGGCGGAACAAGAGCTGGGCCCCGCCCGTGACGATCAGCGGATAGAGCCC
This sequence comes from Hyalangium sp., assembly GCF_045802625.1. Taxonomy (NCBI): domain Bacteria; kingdom Pseudomonadati; phylum Myxococcota; class Myxococcia; order Myxococcales; family Archangiaceae; genus Hyalangium; species Hyalangium sp. The sequence goes on from NZ_JBJMQP010000124.1 coordinate 72,651, forward strand.
CCCGGTGAGCACCAGGGTGACGGCACAGGCGCGCAGTGCGGTGAAGAGTGCGGACAGCATGACGGAATCCTTTCTTGCACGGGTGGGCATGCAACGCTCCCCTCTTCAGGCCAGCCCCACGGCCGTGAGCAGCACATCGATGATCTTGATGCCCACGAAGGGCACGATGACACCGCCCACGCCATAGAGGAGCAGGCTGCGCCGCAGCAGCGCCGCCGCCCCCAGCGGCCGGTAGCGCACGCCCCGAAGCGCCAGCGGAATCAAGGCGATGATGATGAGCGCGTTGAAGATGACGGCCGCGAGGATGGCGCTGTAGGGCGAGGTCAGGCCCATCACGTTCAGCGGAGCGATCTCCGGGAACACCCCCATGAAGAGCGCGGGGAGGATGGCGAAGTACTTCGCCACGTCGTTGGCGATGGAGAACGTGGTGAGCGTGCCCCGCGTCATCAGGAGCTGCTTGCCCACCTCCACCACCTCCAGCAGCTTGGTGGGGTTGGAGTCCAGATCCACCATGTTGCCGGCCTCCTTCGCGGCCTGGGTGCCGGTGTTCATCGCCACGCCCACGTCCGCCTGCGCCAGCGCCGGAGCATCATTGGTGCCATCGCCAGTCATCGCCACCAGCTTGCCCTTGGCCTGCTCGGTGCGGATGAGCGCCAGCTTGGCCTCGGGCGTGGCCTCGGCGAGGAAGTCGTCCACGCCGGCCTCCTTGGCGATGGCCGCCGCGGTGCGCGGGTTGTCGCCGGTGATCATCACCGTGCGGATGCCCATGGCGCGGAACCGATCGAAGCGCTCCTTGATGCCGCCCTTCACCACGTCCTTGAGGTGGACGATGCCCAGCACCCGGGGGCCATCCGCCACGGCCAGCGGCGTGCCGCCCGCGTCACCGATCTTCCCGGCCGTCTGGACCAGCTCGGCGGGGACCCTGCCGCCCTGGCTCTGGACATGCTTGACGATGGCGTCCACCGCGCCCTTGCGGATGCTGCGCGGCTGCGGATCCACGAGATCGCACCCGCTCATGCGCGTCTGCGCGGTGAAGGGCACGAAGGTGGCATGGTGCGCCTGCAGCTCGCGAGGCCGCATCCGGTACGTGTCCTTGACTAGCGTGACGATGGAGCGGCCCTCGGGGGTCTCGTCCGCCAGGCTCGCGAGCTGGGAGGCCTCGGCCAGATCCTCCATGCGGACCCCGGGCATGGGCAGCAGCTCCGTGGCCATGCGGTTGCCCAGGGTGATGGTGCCCGTCTTGTCCAGCAGCAGCGTGTCCACGTCCCCCGCCGCCTCCACCGCGCGGCCGCTCATGGCCAGCACGTTCTTGCGCAGCAGCCGGTCCATGCCGGCGATGCCGATGGCGCTCAGCAGGCCGCCAATCGTCGTGGGGATGAGACACACCAGCAGCGCCACCACCGCCGTGCCCGACAGCCTCACGCCCGAGTAGAGCGCCATGGGCACCAGCGTCACGCACGCCAGCAAGAAAATGAGGGTGAGCCCCACCAGCAGGATGTGCAGGGCGATCTCGTTGGGAGTCTTCTGGCGCGCGGCTCCTTCCACCAGCCCGATCATCCGGTCCAGGAAGGACTCGCCCGGGTTGACGGAGATGCGCACGACGATGCGATCCGAGAGCACCTTGGTCCCCCCCGTCACCGCCGAGCGATCGCCGCCGGACTCGCGGATGACCGGAGCGGACTCTCCCGTGATGGCGGACTCGTCCACGCTGGCGATGCCCTCCACCACCTCGCCATCGCCGGGGATGAGGTCTCCCGCCTCGCACACCACGAGGTCCCCCTTGCGCAGGTTGGGCGCTGGCACGCGGTCCTCGCGCCCGCCCACGAGCCGGCGCGCGGTGGTGTCCTTGCGCATCTTGCGCAGCGCGCCCGCCTGAGCCTTGCCTCGGCCCTCGGCCACGGCCTCCGCGAAGTTGGCGAAGAGGACGGTGAACCACAGCCACAGCGTCACCCCGACGGTGAACCACACGGGCGTGCTCGCGGGCCCCGGAGTGGCGAGCTCCTTCACCAGCAGCACGGTGGTGAGCAGGCTGCCCGCCCAGACGACGAACATGACGGGGTTGCGAGCCACGTCCCTCGGGTGGAGCTTGCGCAGGCTGTCCACGGTGGCCTGCTTGAGAATCACCGGCTCGAAGAGCGAGGTGGACTTCGAGGAAGCGGAGGCCATGTCAGAACACCTTTCCGGATCCGCCGAGGAAATGCTCGACGATGGGGCCTAGCGAGAGCGTGGGGAAGAAGGTGAGCGCTCCGACGATGATGACGACACTCACCAGCAGCCCGGTGAAGAGCGCGCCGTGGGTGGGGAAGGTGCCCGGGCCCGCCGGCACCACCTTCTTGCCCACCATGGAGCCGGCGATGGCCAGCACCGGGATGATCATCAGGAAGCGGCCCATCAACATGGCCACGCCCAGGCTGAGGTTCCAGAAGGGCGTATTGGCGTTGAGGCCGGCGAAGGCGCTGCCGTTGTTGCCCGCGCCGCTGGTGTACGCGTAGAGGATCTCCGACAGGCCGTGCGGCCCCGCGTTGTTGAGCGAGGACGTGCCCTGGGGAATCACCGCCGCCACCGCGCTCAGCCCGAGGATGAGCAGCGGGAAGATGAGCACGTACAGCATGGCGAGCTTCATCTCGCGCGCCTCGATCTTCTTGCCCAGGTACTCGGGCGTGCGGCCCACCATCAGCCCGGCGATGAAGACGGCGAGCACCGCCATCACCAGGATGCCGTAGAGGCCAGCGCCCACCCCGCCGAAGATGACCTCGCCGAGCTGGATGTTCACCAGGGGCACCAGCCCGCCCAGCGGGGTGAAGCTGTCGTGCATGGAGTTGACGGCGCCGCACGAGGCATCCGTGGTGACGGTGGCGAAGAGCGCCGAGGCGGGGATACCGAAACGCACCTCCTTGCCCTCCATGTTGCCGGCCTGCGCCACCTGGGCCGCGGCCACGGCGGGGTTGCCCGAGGACTCGGCGGCGTAGGCCACGGCCACACCCACGAAGAACAGCAGGCTCATGGCCGCGAAGAGCGCCCAGCCCTGGCGCGTGTCCCGGGCCATCTTCCCGTACGTGTACGTAAGGGCCGCGGGGATGGCGAAGATGGAGACCAGCTGCACCAGGTTGGTGAGCGGCGTGGGGTTCTCGAAGGGGTGGGCGCTGTTGGCGTTGAAGAAGCCGCCGCCGTTGGTGCCCAGCATCTTGATGGCCTCCTGGGAGGCCACCGGGCCCATGGCGAGCGTCTGCTTCACTCCCTCCAGCGTCGTCAGCTCGCGGTAGGGAGCGAAGTTCTGCAGCACCCCCTGGGACACCAGGAAGAGCGCGTACACGACACACAGCGGCAGCAGCACATAGAGCAGGGACCGGATGAGGTCCACCCAGAAGTTGCCCAGCGTCTTCTGCCCCTCGGGCCCGGGGCGGCGGGTGAAGCCGCGCGCGAGCGCCAGCGCCACCCCGATGCCCGCGCCCGCGGACGTGAAGTTGTGCCACACCAACCCCACCATCTGGGTGAGGTAGCTCAGGGTCGACTCGCCCGCGTAGGACTGCCAGTTGGTATTGGTGGTGAAGCTGGCCGCGGTGTTGAAAGCCAGCGCCGGCTCCACGGGCGGAAACCCCTGCGGGTTGAGCGGCAGCACGTGCTGAAGCCGCTGGAGGGCATAGGTGATGAGGAGGCCGAGCAGGCTGAAGGCCAGCAGCGCCAGCGTGTACTGGCTCCAGCGCTGCTCGTGCTTCGGGTCGGCCCCACACAGGCGAAGCAGCAAGCGCTCCACCGGGCCGAACAGCCGTGGCAGGGGCTGGCGCTCTGCCTCGAACACCCGGAAGAGATACATGCCCAACGGCTTCGTCAGCGCGAGCACGAGCGCGAAGAACAAGAGGATCTGCAACCAACCGATGAGGCTCATGGCGAATCCCTAGAAGTGCTCCGGGCGGAGCAGGGCGTAGACGAGGTAGGCGGCGAGCAGCACCGACAGCACGGCACCGGCCGCGTATTCGAAGGTCATGGCGCGAGGTCCTTTCGCTCGTGTCACAGGCAGTCAGAGCATCCGCCGTACCAGGGTGCAGGCCTGCGCCGAGCAGCGGATCCGCGAGGTTGCGAGGCCTCCTGGCCCTTGCCGGTTGCAATCTGCAAGACCGGGGCAGCGGGGTCGTGCACGGTGAAAGCCCTGACAAGCGCGCGGAGTCACCGCAGAGGGCCAGCCAGCAGGGAGCGGCTCAGCGGCTCGCCCGATTGCTGAAGGAGTCAACCTGCTGACGGCAGTCCTCCTGGCATTCGGGAAACTCCTTGAGGAAGCGAGCCTGGTCGCCGCAGCGAGATACAAGGCCCGGATCCGCTTGCCCCTGACAGAGCAGCTCGAAGCCCTTCCACGTCTGTTGGAAGAGGAGCGCTCGCTCCTGAGGGGCCATCCGCTCGACGGCTCGCCGCTCTGACAGGGCCCCCCAGGTGATGAGGACCAAGAGCAAGGCGACCAGCAGGATCCCTATCAGCAGGAGCCGCTGCCACGGCCAGTCCTGGGGCGTTCCTTCCATGTCTCTACTGGAGGGGGGATGCGGGACCTGAATCGATGGAAGGAAGGGCATGCGCATGAGCCTCGATGACTGCAAGTCACGCGCCGACAGGGGAAGCGGTGCCCCCAAGGGAGCCGATCCGGTCAGGATGCGGGCGCTCCACCTCCCGCTCCGTAAGCAGCATCGATCCGGAACGCTCCGCGCTCCCTGGCGCTCACGGTCCGCTCACACGTCGGGCGAAGGGTCCCACCCATAGAAGCGCTTCAGCTCTTCGTACAGGTCCGGTGTCTTCTCCTTCATCTGCAGGGGCTTCTCGAAGAAGGACTCGGTGGCCACCGCGAAGAACTCCGCCTCGTTCTTCGCGCCGTAGTCGTCCAGCACCTTGCGCTCCACGGGCCGGCCCTGCCGGAGCGCCTGGAAGTGTTCACCCATCACCGAGGCCCACGCCCGGTAGTGCGAGTACTGCCGCAGCCTCGGGGTCCCATCGAAGGACCCGTCCGCCCCGTCGAGCGCATGGGCGAATTCGTGCGCCGCCGTGTCGTGCCCGTCTCGCGGGTTGCTCAGCCCAGCCAGCACGGCTGGCCACGAGAGGATGACCTGGCCCCAGTGCTTGGCCTCTCCGAGCACCACGCCGGTGCGCTCCGGCAGCATGAAGGCTCCAGGGTAGACGATGATCTCGCTCAGCCGATCGTAATACCGGAGGTCCAGGTAGAGGATGAGCTGCACCGCGGTGGCGCCCACCACGGCGCGGACCTCATCGGTGATGACGAACCCGTTGGCGCCGATGAACTCCTTCTCCCAGACGAACACCTTGAGCATGTCGAGGAAGCGCTGGCGCAGCGGGCGAGATAGCGTCCGGAAGAAGGGCACGCGCGCCTCGAGAGGGCCGAGCCACTCGGGAGGGAACGGGCGGCGCATCAACCGGCGGCGCCGGAGCCAGCGGAAGGGACCTGACATCGCCGAGGCAGCTTGCCACCCCGCCCCGGCGTCCACCACCGTCAGCAAGAACTACTGAACGTCCAAGATGCGGCCTTGACCATCCACCGCATAGACAGCTCCTCCATCAAGAATGATGTCTTTGACGCCGCATCAGGAATTCGGAAACTTTACTCGTGCCGCTTCTTCAGGCGTGGCCCACACGGCTTTCTCGTGCTTGTAATACCCGAAGAACGTACAGCCAGTGAGTGCGGTGGCACAGCAAAACGCGGCCCAGAAAGAATGCCTCATCACGGTCATACAAATATCACGGGCCACTGATGTTCTGGGCCTGTGAGCCGCTCAGGCTCCCGTTGGACGCTGAGAGCGTCACCGCGCCGGGCTGAGTCGCTTTGAAGTAGAAGGTCGCCGCGGCCTCGGGCGTGGACAGGGCTACCGAGTTCACCGACGTCCCTGCGCACGCTGCATCCGTGTAGAAGGCCAGCCCCTGGGCCGCGGCCCCGCTCGCCGTGAGGTTGAACGTCGCTGGCGTGGGCTTCGACAGGTTGCCCTTCGAGTCCTGGCCCTGCACCACCACCCGGCCGGAGCACGCCCCCACCGCTACCGCTCCGGGTGGAGTCAGGAACGCTACCTGGGACGCCGGCCCCGCCACCACGTCCACATCGAAGGTGGCGCCCGGCTGCGTGGTGGGATCGTACCCCGCGCCGATAATCGTATTGGAGTGGATGATGTTGCCGCCTCCCAGGTCCGAGATCCCCGCCTGATACGGCAACGCGTTCGTCACCCCATCGTTCCGCAGCGTGTTGTCGAGCACCTGGATCCGCGTGGGCGTCGCCAGCTCGCTGCCATCCGCCTCGGCCTGATCGAGATAGATGCCAACGTCGTTGCCCGTCAGCGTGTTGCCCTGAACGAGCGCGTCCTGCACCAGCGCGATGCCGTAGTAGGGTCCGCCCGCCACTATCAGTCCCGAAGCCACATCAGTGCCCCCGGTGTATGCGTATGCGTGGTTGGAGATCTGATTCTCCGTCACCTGCCCCGTCGCGCCGTCGCTCAGCTGCACACCGTTTTGCGCGATGTACGCCACCGGTCCCGCCCCCGTCACCGTGTTCTGGGCAATCGTGGCGTTCACGCGCCCGGCCACCAGGATGCCCACCTTCTGGTAGCCATTCACGCGGTTACCCCGAATCTCCACTTGCTGCTGCACGGAGGCATCCCGGTTGCGCACCTCGATGGCGTGCCCCTCCTGACAGCCTCGCGGCTCGCCCTCCGGAGAGCTCGCGGCAGGCTGGTTGCGGTGGATGTCCAGCACCTCGCTGTCCACGATGGATCCAGAAGCCCCCAGCCACAGGATGCCGCGCAGCCGGTCATCTCCCGCATCGCACGGCCCGTCCTTCAAGAGCCCTTGGGCCCTCAGCCTCAGATTGCGCACATGCGCCGTCGCTCCTTGATTGCGCAGGATGGCGCCGCGAAAGGAGCTGCTCGCTGGATCCACCGCCACCAGCTCATGCCCCGATCCATCCAGCATGAGCCCATCCGGGATGAACACCGGCGTGTCCGTGGTGCAGTCGGTCTGCAGCGTGAGCTCAGGCTGAGAGCGCTGATCGAGCTGAACGCTGCACGGGGGATGGCTACAGGCCGGCCCATTCCAGTTCACCTGGTAGCGGATGCGCACGCTGAGCCCCACCGAGTTGGTGACCGTCACCTCGATCGTCGGCGTGACTCCCGTCGGGACGCAGGACAGCGCTGTCCACGGCACCTCGCTCGTGTCCCCCGTCTGCACCGGGACTCCCAGAACGCCGGTGTTCGCCGTCCAGCGGTACGTCAACGCGCCACCGAAAGGATCCTCGGCCGAGATGCTCAGCTTCAACAGCTCTCCAGGGGTGGCGCTCAGCGCCGTGGCCGAGGTGCTCCGAATCGTGGGCGGTTGCAGGCTCTTCACGCACAGGCCCAGGCTGTAGCTCGCGCTCCCACCGTAGGCGTCCTCGATTTGCACGCTCACCTGGCAGTTGTCACAGGTCGTGGTGTCTCGAGGCAGCGTGGGAAGGAAGCGGAACATCGCGCCCGAGCCGTCCACCCGGCTCCCCTCGCACGTCGCCGTCCACTGGTAGGTGAGCGGGTCCGAGTCCGCATCCCCCGCTCCCTGGAGCTCCAACGTCACCTCCTGCCCCACGCCAACAATGCGCGGCGACAGAGAGACCAGACCTGCCGCTGCCGGCCACCGGTTGAGGACCACCGGGCCTTGCTGGTTGAAGCTCGCGGCTTCCGAGACCTCGAGCGTGAAGAGCAACGAGGTGACGCCCCCGCGCGAGTCCCTCACCACCAGCATCACCGTCTGCTGTCCCCCTGAAGCGGGGGCTGTCCACGTGGGTGCCACGGCGGAGGCATCATCGAAAGTGCCCTCGCCCGGCTGCCATGTGTACGAGAGCGCATCGTCCGCATCCGGATCGCGCGCCACGGCCCGCAGCCGGATCGTCTCTCCCGGTGCCACGGACGCCCTCGAGCCCACCACGGCCGAGATGGACGGAGGTGAGTTGCCCGAGGACGGCACGGCGGCGCTGGAGTCATCTCCCGCCAGGATGATCAGCCCGGGCCTGCTCGATTCGAGCGGCTCACGGGTCACCTCGGCCTGGAAGCGGCGCGTCCCCGAGGAATCGAAGGCCTCGGCCTGGAAGCCGGCGAGTGGGCCACCGGGGAGGGATGTGAACCAGCCCTGCCACAGAGTTCCCGAGCCCTGCAGCTCCACGGACTGGGCGCCCTGGTCCCCATGGGCGGTGGCCGTCACGCGCGCCACGGCGCCCTCGGGCGTGGTGCGTGGCAGCACGAACACCACTCGCGCCGAGCCCGGGCGCTCCACCACCTTGGGAGGATGACTCTCCTCACAGCCTGATCCGATCAGCATCCACAGCCCGACCAGCAACGACAGGTGCCTTGTGTCGACTCGGATCATGTCTCTCCGCCCCGGCTCAGTGCTCCGAGATGGAGCCACGATATGGGTCGGGTGCCACGCGTCAAAGATTGCCCCTGGGCCCCCATGTCGGTGGTTTGACTTCCCTAACGCCCAGTGACAGAGCTTCCGTCCATGCGAGTCCTCGTCACTGGCAGCTCGGGGCAGCTCGGCAGGGAGGTGTGCAGGCAACTCTCGGAGGCGCACACGGTGACGGGGTTGGACGCCGTCCCGGGTCCCTTCACCCAGGTGCTGGGCCTCGTGGAGGACCGGGCGCTGGTCTTCGAGCAGGTCTCCCGGGTGGACGCCGTGGTCCACGTGGCCTCGCTGCACGCGCCCCACAGGGATCAGCTCCCGAAGGCGCGCTTCGTCGACGTGAACGTGCAGGGCGCGCTCCACCTGCTCGAGGCCGCCGTGGCGCATGGCTGCCGGCGCTTCGTCTACACCAGCACCACGTCCGTGTACGGGCGCGCCATGGAGCCGCGCGGGGAATCCGCCGTCTGGGTCACCGAGGAGCTCACGCCCGAGCCTCGCGACATCTACGACGTCACCAAGCTGGCCGCCGAGCAGCTCTGCCGCCTCATCCACCAGGAGCACGGCCTGCCCGTCATCATCCTGCGCACCTCGCGCTTCTATCCGCAGCCGTACGAGGTGCTCGCCATTCACCGGCTCCACCGGGGGTTGGATGTGCGGGACTGCGCGGAGGCCCACCGGCTGGCGCTCGAGTCCCCGGTGCCGTTCGGCCTCTACAATGTCTCCGCGCGCTCGCCCTTCCAGCGCGAGGACCTGGTGGCCTTGTGGCACGACGCCGCGGGGGTCATCCAACGCAGGGCTCCGGAGGTGGCCGAGCTGCTCGCCCGGCGCGCCATTGCCCTGCCCTCGCGTCTGGATCGGGTCTACGTCATCGGCCGGGCCGAGGCGGAGCTGGGCTTCCACCCACGCTTCAACGCGCTCGAGTTCCTTCACGAGGGCTGAGCCAGCCCCGGACCGGCGGCCGGCTCATGGCTCCTCGGAAATCAACGACGGATCAGCGCACCGCGGCCAGCTGGTGGCTGCTGCTGGGGCGCGAGGCGAAGTTGCGGCGCCGGGTGGCGTCCCGGTCGGACAGCAGCGCCATCAGCGCCTGCATCCGCGTCTCGTGCTGGTTCACCGGGTGGCCGTGGAGCACGCCGCTGGTGCTGAGGAACATCCGCGTCATCTCGTCGCCGCCGTAGCTGTACGCGCGCTGGGTGTAGCGCTCCAGCACCTCGCGCCGGGCCTGCCCGAAGAGGCGCCCCGCGGTGAACGTCACCTCGAGCCCATCCAGGTCGATCAGCAGATCCACCTTGCGGCCGAACGGGGACAACTTCTCCTCCATGTCCGCCTTCCACTGCTGCACGTCCGCCGCGCTCACCAGCAGGTAGCGCGTGAAGCGCGCGTGCACCACGTCGTTCTGGGGGTCGTACTCGAAGGACATTCTCCCGGACATGGCTTCTCCTCCTCGGAGTCTTCAGGGCCAGAGAGTGCTGAGCCCATGACCACTGAAAGACGGTTTTACAGAAGAACCCTGACATGCAGCGAGTCACGGTAATTCCTGATTCCATTGTTTAACTCGTTTTGAAGGGGCGATCAACAGCCGCTGGCCGGATCAATTCATGAGCAGATCAGGGCATAGTGTGTGCGTCATGTCCCCTCGATGGGTGCTGCTCCTGCTGCTGAGCCTCTGCGGGTGCGCCGCGCTGACACTGCCTCCGAATCAGCCGCTGGCCCGGCCCGTGCTCTTCCGTGGCGCCTACGAGGAGTTCCCCAGCGGGCTGCGGCTGGTGGTGCACGAGGATCCGCAGGCTTCGCGGGTGGCGATGGACGTCTCCTACCGTGTGGGAGCGACGGATGAGCCCGAGGGGAAGGAGGGCCTGGCGCACCTGGTGGAGCACCTCACCTTCCTGTGCCGGCCCGGCGGGGCGCGAGCGCCTCGGCTGACCAGCCGGCTGCTGGCCTCGGGCGCCGAGTCCAACGCCTTCACCTCCTATGACGGGACGGACTACGTCTTCACCGCGCCGCCGGAGCAGCTCCCCCTGCTGGTGGCGCTGGAGGCCGCGCGGCTGAGGCAGCCGCTGGAGAACGTCACCGAGGAGGAGTTCCGGGTGGCGCGAGACGTGGTGGTGGCGGAGCTGCGCCAGCGCTACGAGACGAGCCCGGATGGAGCGCAGCAGCGGTGGCTCCACGAGGTGCTGCTCTCGGGGAGCGCGTACGGGCGCACGTCGGGCGGCACTCCCGAGTCCCTCCAGCGCCTCACCCTGGAGGACGCGCGGGCCTTCGTGAAGGCGCACTACACGCCGGCGCACGCGGTGGTGGTGGTGTCCGGCCCGCTGTCCTCGGAGCAGGTGCGGGGCGAGGTGAGGCTCGGCTTCGCGGAGCTCACGGACACGCGGCAGGGCCAGCCCGAGCCCCCGGTGCGCCGCGAGCCGCCGGCCTTTCCTCAAGAGTGGCCCCAGCGCTCGCCCAGGGTGGTGCGGCCCGGCGCCGTGGAATACCCGCGGCTGTGGCTGACGTGGACGCTGCCGGGGTTGTACTCGGGCAAGACGCCTCAGGCGCTCGCCGCGCAGGGCATGTTGCAGAACCGGCTGGTCACCCGGCTGTCGCGAGAGGACCGGGTCTACGACAGCGCCGTGTCCCTGGAGGTGATGGATGGCGTGTCGCTGCTCATCGCTCGCATTGATCTCATCGACGCGGAGGACGCCGACGAGGTGGCGGAGCTCGCGATGGATCAGCTCGTCGATCTGTTCAGAGACCCTCGGAGGCTGAAGGGGCTCACCGGCAGCGCGAGCTCCATGCTGCTCACCGAGGCCTTCTCGGACCTGGAGCACTTTCCGGTGAGAGAGGCGGCCCGCTTCCTGCGCGCCACCGGCCAGGCGGACTACGTGACGGGCTGGCCGCAGCAGATCCGCGAGGCGCTCTCCAAGGATCTCGGCCCCTACCTCTATCAGTACGTGCGGCGGGATCGCGCTCGGCAGCTGCTGGTGGTGCCGGAGGCGGGTGGGCCGGGGCGCTCCCAGGTGGCGGAGCGCTTCGCGCCATTGGCGGGCCCGGAGGACTTCGGAGACGAGGAGCTGAGCCTCCCGCCGGGAACACTGGACGTGAGACAGGTGGCGCGCGCCCCCGGGCTGGACAAGGCCGAGCGCTTCGTCCTCGGCAACGGACTGCGGGTGGTGGCGCTGCGCCGCGGGAGCATGCCGCTGGTGGAGGCCCGGCTCTGGGTGCACACGCAGACGCCTGGCCTCGAGGGCAACTCCCTCTCGCTGACGCGGCTGGCGCTGCACAGCTCGTACATGTCGGCGGCCCGCGCGTGGCGCCATGGAGAGAAGGTGGGCGCGCGCACGCAGCTCCAGCTCCGGGACGAGACGCAGCCGGTGCTCTCCGTGGCCGCGCCCTCGGGGAATTTGATCCACGTGCTGGAGGACATGCAGCAGTGGGTGCGGGACTCGGAGGTGGAGCTGCTGCCCTTCGAGGACATCCACGACTGGCAGGTAAGGCTGCTCGAACGAGAGGCTTCCCGCTCGGACACTCGCGCGGACCGGGTCTTCATGGCGCGGCTGTTCCCAGGCCACCCGTATGGCCTGGCGCCGAGCGTGGAGGAGGCCCAGGCGCTCACCGCCTCGCAGGCCAACGCGTGGGTGGACGCCGAGCTGAACCCGGACCGGACCACGCTCTTCCTGGTGGGGGAGCTGCCGCCGGCGCCGAAGCTCCGTGAGCAGGTGGCGGAGATGCTCGGGGGATGGCGCGGCAGGGGCGGACCGGTGAAGCCTCCGCCGGAGCCGCCGCTGCCGGCGCGGCGCACGGTGGTGGTGGTGGATCGCCCAGGCGCCTCCCAGGCGGAGCTGCTGGTGGGGCTGCGCTGGCCGGAGCTGTCGGTGCAAGAGGACGCGACGGCCAGCGCGCTGACGTGGCTGCTGGAGCACCGGCTGGATCAACAGCTCCGCGAGCGGCTGGGCCTCACCTACGGCGTGCGCGTGTCACACGAGCCTCGTCCCCGGGCCTCCGTGCTGAGGATCCGCGCGGCGGTGGAGCGGAGCGCGACGGCGGGCGCGGTGGAGCAGATCCTCGCCGAGCTGGGCACGCTGGAGGCGGACCTGCTGCCTCCCGAGGTGGTGAAGCGGGCCCGCTGGCAGGTGGCGCGCGGTTACGACTTGCGCTTCCAGACGGCCGCCCTGGTGGTGGAGCGGCTGCTGGAGCTGGAGCGCCTGGGCCGCCCCGCGGACTTCTGGGAGCAATACCCGGCGGCCATCGCGGCGGTGACCCCGGAGGCCGTGCAAAGTCTGGTGAAGCGGCTCGACCTCGGCGCGGAGGTGGTGGTCATCCTCGGGGACGCGGCGGCGCTGCGGCCCCAGCTCGAGAGCGCCGGCTTCCAGCTCGAGGTGCTGGCGCGCCCCCCGCCGCCGAGCCCCTGAGCACCGGCGCCCGCCTGGATTCGAGGTTTGACGGCTCGCCGGGGGCGCCCCATCCTGCGCGCGCCCCAGACGGGCGGGAGGACACGTGGCGGAGCACGGCGCGGGTGGAGGAGCGGAGCAGCCCGAGGGCCAGCGGACGGTGGAGTGCGCCGACGCGCTCGCGTGGCTGTCGGGCCGCCAGACGCTGGCGGGGTGCTCGATCATCACCTCGCTGCCGGATGTGTCCGAGTTCCCCTCGCTCTCGCTGGCCGAGTGGAAGCAGTGGTTCATCCGCGCGGCGGCGCTGGTGATGGCGAAGGTGCCCGCCGAGGGCGTGGCCATCTTCTACCAGACGGACGTGAAGAAGGCCGGCGCGTGGGTGGACAAGGGCTATCTGATCAGCAAGGCCGCCGAGGAGGCCGGCTGCGAGACGCTCTGGCACAAGGTGGTGTGCCGGCGCGCTCCGGGGACGGTGACGTTCGGACGCCCGGCGTACTCGCACATGCTCTGCTTCTCGCGCGGCGTGCGCGTGGACCTGGGCCGCGCCACACCGGACGTGCTGCCCGAGGCGGGCGAGGTGACCTGGACGCGCGGCATGGGCGTGCAGGCCTGTCTGGCGGCGTGCCGCTTCATCCAGGAGCACACGCCCACGCGCACGGTGGTGGATCCGTTCTGCGGCCACGGCACGGTGCTCGCGGTGGCCAACGCGCTGGGGCTCAACGCGGTGGGGGTGGAGCTCAGCCGCAAGCGCGCGAAGAAGGCCCGGGCCCTGCGAGTCGCGCTGGACGCGGGCATGCTTCCAGATCCAAACAAAGAGGCTTGAGCCAATTCAAAGAGTGACTTTCTCTCCTCCTCAAGGGAGGGGTTGTGCTGACCCGTCTCCACTTTCAAGCACTTGGAGTGGCACAGCTGCCCCCTGGCAAACACTTTCAGCGACCAGGTGGTTTGACGAATCCGTCAAGATTCAGGTCTCATTCCATCCTCAATCAGGGAGCTCTGCCTCGCAGAGCGCAGAAACGTCTTTGGCACTGCAGCTGGACCCGGGGGGGAACCAGCATGAAGCCTCAGGACATCTGTAGCCATGCATCCTCGCTTCTCGTCGCCACCGGCGAGGAGCCGGGCCCTGTCGTCGCGCGAGGCACTTCCGCTTGTCTTCACCACAAGGGGGCACCGCATGAACACGGGCAGCGAGGATCCCAACGTCATTCAACTCTCCTTCTCCGCAGCGCTCGCGCAATACCTCGAGCGGGTGCGCGAGCTGGGCGCCGTGGAGGGCTTGCAGGGAGCCATTCAGATCAACCCCACCCTGATGCCTGTCCTCAATGCGATGCACCACGTCCTCGCGGGCGGAGAGGTGGAGGTGCGCATTCTGCGGGGCGGGCAGCAGGAGATCGTCCAGGAGTTGCAGCAGCGCGCGGTCCAGGCAACACAAGAGGCCAACGCCATCAATCAGCCTCCCGGCGGAGTGGTCGTCACGGCGGTATGAGCGCGCTCTCCTCCATGCGAGGCACCCTCCGGACTGCCTTCCGGCGCTGGGTCAATGCCCAGAATGTCCCGGAGCTGCTGGCCGCCAGCAGCGTCGGCTCGTGGCTGGGGCTCATCGCGCTGGTGCTGGTGCTGCTCGCGGCCACCCAATGGGCTCCACACGCCGAGGAGCTCTTCGCCCTGCCCCTGGGCACCGCGCTGCTGTGCTTCGCGCCCGCCCTGGTGGACTTCGTCTTCGCCCTGCTGCACCGCGGGCGCCAGCACATCGAGACGTGGGGGTGGCTGCTGTCGCTCACCGGCACCACCTGCCTCCAGTTCTTCGTGGCGAGCCTCATGGCGCTGTGCGCCCCCACGGGCGCCACCATCTTCGGCGGCTTCTTCCTCTTCACCGCGGGCTTCCACGGCCGGCTCTTCCGGGTGACGCCTCGCACGCCCTTCCTCGCGGTGGGCACGGTGCTGGCGTTGGCGGTGGCCGCGCTCCTCTTCGGCCACTGGGACGACGTGGCCCTGTTCGCCGTCATCGGTCCGGCCTCGCTCATGGCCGAGCTCTACCTGGGCGCCTTCGCCCTCCAGCATGACCAGACCGCCGCCGAGGCCGAGCGGCTCCGCGCCGCCATCCAGGCGCAGATGCTGTCCCAGCAGGAGCGCGACGTGGGCCGCATGTCCCAGGCCCTCACGGACATCATCGCCCACACCGAGGACATCCGCGAGGCGCTGCTGAAGGCGGGCACCGCCGCGGATCTGCTCACCGGCCAGCTCGCCCGCAGCACGGCCTTGAGCCGCGGCGAGCCGGCGCGGCTGATCCGCGAGCTGCACCAGAACCTCTCGCACATCCGGGACCGGGTGATGGAGATCCACCAGAAGGGCCGCCGCTACGTCGGCAGCGATCCGGAGGTGGTGGACCTGGTGCCGGTGCTGGACTCGGTGCGTCAGAGCGCGGGCCTGCGCTTCCCCGAGGTGGACATCGCCGTGCAGGTGGACCGGGGTGAGCCCCTGCGAGCGTGGGTCCGCGGAGGCGTCACCACGCTGCGGCGAGTCGTCGAGAACCTGGTGACCAATGCCTGCGAGGGGGACGGGTTGCGCGCCGCGGGGTGCGTGCGTATCTCGGCCCGCACCGAGCCGTTGAGTGGGAGACTGGAGATGATCATCTCGGACGATGGTCCAGGTTTCCCGCCCGAGAGGCTGGCGGCGCCCATCCAGGGCCTGTCCACCACCAAGCCGCGGAGCACCGGCCTGGGGCTGTACACCTCCGAGTGCTTGATCCGCGCCAGCGGCGGCACCCTGGAGCGGCAGAACGCGAGCGAGGGCGGCGCGGTGCTGCGCGTGCTGCTTCCCCGGGAGCTGCGCTCATGAGTGGCGGCTCCATCTACCAGGAGGCGCTCCGGGTGCTGCGGCGGCTGGGGCTGCCAGAGCAGGCCGAGCGGGATGTGCTGACGGCCCTGGAAGTGGCCCAGCCGGGCCCGCTGGCGCTCCTGTACGAGGCGGGAGTGGAGGCAGGGCTCTCGCGCGGGACGCTGCTGGTGCGCGGCTCGGGAATCTTCCTCAGCTTCGCCGCGGGCAACCTCGCGGACGATCTCAGCGACGGGGAGTGCACATACTACGCGCATCCGGTACGGGTAGCGCCCTACGTGCAGTTCCTCCTGCAGAACCTGGCCTGGGCCACGCTGGCCCGGGCGCAGGTGCCCGAGGAGGCGCTGGCGGAGGCGGCACGTGGGTTGGCGGAAGCGGCGGGGCCCCAGGCGCTGGAGGTGAGGACGCAGGAGTGGACGGCGCCCCTCTTCCGGCGAGTGGCCGAGGGCCTGGCGGGCCGGCAGTGGGCGGCATACCTGCACCTGCTGTGGGCGGGGACTGCGCTGGCGGATCGCTCGGCGGCGGGCCACGGGCTGGGAATCGCGGCCCACGTGGCCGAGGACATCCGCTCGAAAGATCGACGCTTCTTCAGCATGCCGGAGGCGGACCAGCGCGAGGTGGTGCGCTGGGCGCGGGCGGGAATGGATGGCGTGCGACGTCAGGGACTGAAGTGCCTGGATGCAGCGCTCAGGCGCATTGATCCGATTCTTCCGGAGGTAGTGCCATGAGGATGGAGCCGTTGCGAGAAGGAACCGTGCGCGACGAAGTCGCCGCATACTACGACGCCAAAACGGAAGGCATCCTGCGGCGTTATGGGCCTGGGCCACGGGTGCACTACCACACGGGCCTCGTGGATGAGACGCCGCCCCCGGGAATGTCGGCCGAGGCGCTGAAGGTGCTGATCCACGAGTCCCAGGAGGATCTGCTGCGGGAGCTGGCCCTCTCGGTGGGCGAGCCGCTCCGGGGCCGCGAGGTGCTGGACGTGGGCTGCGGGCTGGGCGGTGGCTCGCTGTATTGGGCGTCCGTTCACGGGGCGCGCGTCACCGCCATCACCATTGCTCCTTCCCATGTGCCGCACGTGCAGCGCTTCGCCTCCATGGTGGGGGTGGCGGACCGGGTGACGCCCATGGTCTGCGACGCCATGGAGGTGCCCGGCCAGGAGCGCTTCGACTTGGTGGTGGCGGTGGAGAGCTCATGCTACCTGGCGCGCCGCCAGTGGTTCCGCAAGCTGCACTCGCTGCTGCGCCCGGGTGGCATGGTGGCCATCGCGGACTGCTTCCTCGGCCGGCCGGAGCTGGCGGCGCCGTTCGACCGGTACTGGCGCACGCATATCGGCACCGTGGAGGAATACTTCCGCTCGGCGACCGCGGAGGGCCTGGAACTGGAGCTGCATCAGGACATGTCCGGCCGGGCGGTGAACTTCTGGACGCTGACGTTGGATCTGCTCGCGCGGGAGCGCGAGGAGGCGCTGCGCAGCGGCCAGCGCGTGGGGCGCAGCGAGTCCCAGCGCGAGCACCTGCGGCTCCAGCAGGCCTTCCTCGACGGAGGCCTGCACTACGGGATGATGGTGCTCAAGAAGCCGGCCTGAGCGATCGCCATGGGGGCGTGGGCTTCTACCCATCTGCCCCAGCGCCGGGAGCGCCAGCGCTCGTCTCCTCGGCTGGGCCCGGAGCATGTAAGAGTTTCCGCGCCTTTGTCCGATGCCTCCCGGGTGGAGCAGCCCAAGCATTGAGGGCAACTCCAACCACGGGAGACAACGATCATGTTCAAGCGAATGATGGTGTTGGGTGCGGTGGCTTCTGCGCTGGTGTTCACCGGGTGCCAGAGCCGCAGCCGGCAGGATCAGGGCGTCCCAGGTGAGACGAACCAGACGACGCAGGGTACGGGAGGCTCGGGAGGCACGGGAGCCAGCAGCACGGACTCCACCATCCCCGGCAGCAGCGACACGCTGGGCGGCACGCGCCAGGACACCGCGCGGCCTGGGACGGAGCTGGGTGGCACGGGCTCCAGCGGTGGCTCGATCAACGACAACAGCGGCGCTGGCGGCTCCGGCTCCCTGAATGATCAGGGCGGCACCGGCGGCTCCGGCTCCCTGAATGATCAGGACAGCTCCGGCTCGCTGGGCGGCTCCGGCTCGGTGCGGGATCAGGGCACCTCGGGCTCGCTGGACAACAGCGGCACCGGCGGCTCCGGCTCGCAGAGCGATCAGAGCTGGACGGGCAGCACCGGCTCCGTGAACAGCCAGGACACCTCGGGCTCGCTGGACAACAGCGGCACCGGCGGCTCGGGGAAGACCTCGAACGCGGGCAAGAAGGGGCCGCGGGACGCGGGCACCCCGGGCAACGACGCGGGGATGTAGCCGGACGCGCCTGAGCTGGCGCTTCACCAGCGCTTCGTAAGACATGAGGCCCGAGGCATGAGCAGCTCGCATGCCTCGGGCCTCGCACTTTTGCTCCGTTCGTCGCCTCCCGGACGCTCGGATGCGGGCAGCCAGCCGTGGAAGGGCGCGTTGTCGGGAGGCGTGGGAATGCCGAACCTCTCAGGCACGGTCTTGGGTTTCTTCCGGAGGAGCGGGATGGCTCGTCAGCAGGGGCGGTCGCGGGGCATGAGGCGGCGGACGAAGAAGGCGGAGCGGCAGATTGGCTACGCCGTGGTGGGGCTGGGGCACTTCGCGCAGGACGCCATCCTGCCGGCCTTCGAGCACGCGACGGACAACTCGCGGCTGGTGGCGCTGGTGACGGGGGATCCAGAGAAGGCGCGCGAGCTGGGCGAGCGCCACCGGGTGCCGGTGTTCAGCTACGAGCGGCTCGAGGAGTGTCTGGCGATGCCCGAGGTGGACGCGGTCTACATCGCCGTGCCCAACGCGCTGCACGTGGAGTACGCGGTGCGCGCGGCGAGGGCTGGCGTGCACGTGCTGTGCGAGAAGCCGCTGGCCATCACAGTGGAGCAGTGCCGGGAGATGATCCGCGCCTGCGAGGAGAGCGACGTCCGGCTGATGACGGCATACCGGCTCCACTTCGAGCAGGCCAACCTCACGGCGGTGGAGGCGGTGCGCGAGGGCAAGATTGGCGAGCCGCGCCTGTTCACCTCGACGTTCTGCTTCCAGGTCCAGGCGCCCAACATCCGCATCGAGGCGGACAAGGGCGGCGGGGTGCTCTGGGACATCGGCGTGTACTGCGTGAACGCGGCGCGCTACCTGTTCCGCGCCGAGCCGGTGGAGGTGTTCGCCTTCTGTGACAAGAGCCAGGATCCGCGCTTCACGGAGACGGAGGAGTCCGCCTCGGTGGTGATGCGCTTCCCGGAGGGGAAGCTGGCGGCCTTCAACGTGAGCTTCGGCGCGGAGGCGGTGGCCACGTACCAGCTGGTGGGAACCCAGGGCACGCTGAAGCTCGACAATGCCTACGAGTACAAGGGCGAGCTCCGCTGGGAGCTCATGTCCGAGGGCAAGACGAAGAAGGGCAAGGTGTCCGAGCGGGATCAGATCGCCCCGGAGCTCCTCGAGTTCAGCGACTGCATCCTGGAGGGCCGCGAGCCCGAGCCGGACGGCTGGGAGGGGCTGGCGGACGTGCGCATCATCTCCGCGCTCTACGAGTCGGCGCGCACGGGGCAGCCGGTGAAGCTGGAGCCCATCGAGCGGCCCCGGCGGCCGACGATGGAGCAGGAGGAGCACCGCCCCAAGCAGGATACGCCGGAGCTCATCAACGTACAGGCGCCGTCGTCGTAGCTCGCGGTGTCGGGCGGCCCCTCCTGGCGGAATCCGTCCGGGGGGCGCCCCGGGAAAGCTGCGCCCGCCCTCCTGCCCGTGGGGCGGAGAGGCTCCTGGGCTTCACGCATTGCTCACATCGCCCACGCGCCGTGTCCATCCTTGCCGGGGGCCGACCATGCCGCGAAGCTTTGCCATCACCACATCCGCACCCTCGGTCGAGCTCAATGGCTCGGGCCAGGGTGAGTTCACCTTCACCGTCTCCAATGCCCTGGGGCGGCCCGTCCGGGTTCGCGCTGTCATTGAACCCGAGGGACAGCTCCAGCGGGGCTGGCTGGCACTCGCGGGAGAACCCGAGAGGGACCTTGCTCCTGATGGCACCCAGAGCTTCACGGTGAAGGTCTCCACGCCACCGGGCGCTCCCGCGGGCAGCCAGGCGTTCCACCTGGTCGTGGTGAACGTCGCCAACCCGGACGAGGAGTTCGCCGCCGGGCCTTCGGTCAGCTTCCAGGTCCGGCGCCCCGTGGTGCACGCCCCCAAGAAGTTCCCCATGTGGATCGCCTTCCTGACGGCCGGCGTGCTGCTGATCATCCTGGGCGCCGTGGCCACGGGGCTCGCCTTGCGGCACCGGGAGGGCTCCGGTGGCGCGGGGAGCGAGCCCACGGTGTCCCTGGCCTTTGATGGTCAGGGCTCCTTCGTTGATCTCGGCCGGCCCGCCGAGCTCGACTTCACCGGCCCCGTCACGATCGAAGCCTGGGTCCGCGCGAAGACCACGGGCGGCTTCCACAACATCCTGTCCCACGGGTACACCGCGAATCCGCCCGGTGAGCTCGTCCTGCGCATCTTCTCCGGCCAGTATCAGGTGGGCTCCTGGGACGGGATGAACCACTTCGCCGTCGCGCCCATCCCCGCGGAGGACACGGGGAAGTGGGTGCACCTTGCGGGCGTCTATGACGGAGCGCGCTGGCGCCTCTACCGCAACGGACAGGAGCTGGCCTCCAACCCGGATCCCGTGGGGGTGCTCCCCGTCAATGCTCCCTGGGCCATCGGGGCCCGCGGCGGCGGCGGGGAGCGCGTCTTCGATGGGGACATCGCCGAGGTGCGCCTGTGGAAGGTGGCTCGCACGCCGGAGCAGATTCGCGAGGACATGCACCGCGAGCCCAAGGAGGACGCGGAGGGGCTCGTCGGCTCCTGGCCCTTGAGCGAGGGCCAGCGAACCATCGCCGGGGATCGCTCCAGGAGCCAGGCGCACGGCGTCCTCCGGGATACGAGCTGGAACACCCGGTGAATGGGTTGTGCTAAACCCGCGGTATGGCTCCGAGCGAAGAGCTGAGCACCGCAGACCTCCAACGGCTGGCCCGCGCCGAGGCGCCGGATCTGGCCGAGGCCATCACCGCCTTCCTGGCCCAGCCGGAGAAGGCTCCCGAGAAGCCGCTGCCCGAGGGCGCCGTCAACTTCCAGGGGCTGAAGCAGCTGCTGTGGCAGGCGCAGACCCGCCACGGCGCCGAGGACCGCCGCGCCGCCTCGCACGAGGCCTGGCAGCGCTTCCTCGCCCAGAAGGATGTGCCGCTGCCTCCGCGCTTCGCGCTGGCGGACCTGCTGGTGGCCCTCTACGAGCGCAACACCGACGCCAGCCGCGCCGCCCTCTTCCAGCTCGTGCGCACCGCGGAGCTCCACTTCGGCCTGTGGGGCGGGCTCAAGCGCATCTACAAGCTGGCCGAGCAGCGCCACGACGCGGAGCTGTTCGGCGTGCTCGCCTGGCGCTTCGACGTGGAGAAGGACACCCACTCCACGCGCGAGGTGTCGCTCGGCACCCTCATCTACCTGCGCCGCCGCGCGTGGCGCTACCTGCGGCACCTGGGCGCCGCCGTGCCGGAGCTCTACCCCCAGTTCGCCGTCGAGGTGCTGCGCCACTACTCCAATGACACGCGCTGGCGGCAGGCGTGGGTGGGCATGCACATCTGCGCCCACGGCACCGGCAAGTACAACCCCTACGGCTTCACCACGGATGTGCCCTCGGATCTGGTGAAGCACCGCGCCTTCCCGGACGCGTGGAAGCGCTCGCCGGACGCGCTCATGCGCCTGCTGGACACCTGCCAGTCGGACCCCGCCGCGCGCTTCGCCATCCAGGGCCTGCGCAAGGACTTCCCCGAGGTGCTGCGCGGCCAGCTGACCCCCGCGTGGCTGGAGCGGCTCGCCCGGAGGCCGCTGGCCAGCGCCCATGAGTTCCTCGTGGAGACCCTGCAGGGCTCGCCCGAGTTCCACCAGGGCAAGCTGCGCGGGCTCGGGCTGCACGAGGCGGTGCTCGCGCTGCTCGTGTCTCCCAGCGCCAAGGCGCGCACCTACGCCATCGAGTACGCGCGGGCGCACGCGCAGGACTTGCCGGCCGAGCGGCTGGCGGAGCTGCTCACCTCGGGCTTCTCGGACACCACGGCGTTCGCCGCCGCCGTGCTGGAGAAGCGCAGCCCGCGCGAGCTGGGCGCGGACTTCCTCGGGCGGCTGCTGTCCTTCAAGGCCACGCACGGCTTCGCGGCCAAGGCGCTGGAGCAGGCCTTCGACAGGGCCGAGCTGTCCCACCGCTTCCTCATCGACATGTTCTACGGGAGCAGCGAGCAGCTCTCGTGGGTGAAGGGCTACATCGAGTCCAAGTACGCCGCCGCCGAGCTGCCCGTCTCCTTCTACAAGGAGCTGCTCGCGGATGCGCGGCACGGCAAGTTCCCCACGTACTACGCCAGCCCCGTGGAGCAGTTCGCCCTCAAGGCGCTGGGGGCGTACTCGCCCGCCGCCATCGGCGCGGACTGGCTGCTGGACAACGCCATCCACCCGCGCCTGGGCAACACCATCCAGAAGTGGCTCATGCGCGCCGAGGCGCTGCCGGGCCTGGACGTGGAGCGGGTGAAGGGGCTGGTGTTCAACGCGAAGTACCGCGAGGTGGCGCTGGCGCTGCTGGGCAACCGCAAGCTCTTCACCGCGCGGCAGCTCACCGTGCCCTGGC
The DNA here is from genome assembly GCF_045802625.1 of Hyalangium sp. Taxonomy (NCBI): domain Bacteria; kingdom Pseudomonadati; phylum Myxococcota; class Myxococcia; order Myxococcales; family Archangiaceae; genus Hyalangium; species Hyalangium sp. Next base: position 94,960 of record NZ_JBJMQP010000124.1, read on the forward strand.
TGCTGGCCCTGGCGCGGCGCGCGGACCCCGAGCTGCACGAGTTCGCCCACCGCTACCTGCTGGAGAACCTGTCGCCCGCGGACTTCAGCGAGTCCGGGGATGCCGCCGCGGGCCTGGAGCGCCTCTTCGAGCTGGCCTTGGGTGCCAAGCAGCCTGCGCCCGTGCGCCAGTTCGCGCAGACGTACCTGCGCTGCCACCACCCCGTCATCGGTCCCGAGCAGCCCGAGTCCAAGTCCTACCAGCTCAAGCCCAAGGCCCCGCGCAAGGCGTACACGGCCGAGCGGCTGTGGCCGGCCCTGTTCGACACGCGGGATGACGTGCGCCGGTTCGCCCTGGCGATTGCTCGGGCGGAGCTGCGCGCCTGGGGCTACCACGTGCGCGTGTACGAGCTGGCCGAGGCGGACGCCAAGGAGGTGCGCAACCTGGCCTACGACGCGCTCTTGCACGCCGGGGAGGCCGGCGCGGACGAGCGCTGCACGCTCAAGCCCGAGGAGCTGGACGCGGTGAAGGTGTTCACCCTCACCGAGAGCGCCAAGCGCAGCACGCGCGAGGTGGCGGTGGAGCTGATCCGCCGGCACTACGCGCGGCTGGGCGGGGCCGAGCGGCTGGCCTGGCTGATGGAGAGCGCGGACCGCGAGGTGGGGCTGTTCGCCGTGCGGCTGCTCTGGGAGAAGCACCGCCCCACGCACCTGCCCGAGGGGTGGAAGCCAGCGGGGGCCACGGAGGCTGTGGCGGTGGGGGGCTCGGAGCGCTTCGCCAACGTGGAGGCGCTGCGCACCTTCCTGCGCCGCATGCTCTTCGGGCTGCCGCCGGGCCGCTCCAAGGAGGGCCGCGAGGGCATGGTGCAGCGCCGGCTGTCGGCGAGCACCGCCAAGCGCCGCATCATCGAGCTGGTGAGGGATTTGGGCCTGGAGGATTCGGCGTTCGCCCGAGTGGTGGCGCCGGTGCTCAACGAGTTCACCGGCTCGCTGGCCAAGGGCGAGTGGCAGAGCTGCCTGGCCTCGCTGGTGCAACTGCGCTCGGCCCACCCCGGCGTCCCGTTGTGAGCGAGGCTTGCGCGGAGCTGGGGGACCGAGCGCTGTTTGCTCAAGGATGATCCCACGAAATTCCACTAGGCACAGGCGGGGAATACATTATAAGCCCGGAATCCCCTGATTTGATGGAGATCCGCATGGGCACCCCCCTGAGAAGCTCTTCCTTGAAGTGGCTGGTCCTCGTGGCGCTGGCGGCGGGCTGTGGCGGCTCGGAGTCCGTGGAGAGCGTCGAGCTCAAGGGCGCGGATGAGCTGGCCACCCGCTCCAGCGCGCTCACCGGCTGTCTCAACTACAAGTCCACGCTCTCCGTCACCGCCACCAGCCTCAACCTGCGCAGCGGGCCGGCGACGACCTACGGCATCGTCGCCGTCATGCCCAATGCCGCCACCGTCACCACCTGGGACAACCCGAGCTGCGATAGCGGCGGCTGGTACCACGTCTACTGGGGCGGCGTCACCGGCTGGGCCTCCGGCACCTACCTGAGCGTGGTGACTCAGACGGCCTCCGTGCGCAACGAGGCCATCACCCGCGCCGAGGGCGGCACCCTGGGCGCCTCGGGCGGCGGCGTGGGCTTCTCGTACTGGTGGGGCCACGGCGCCTGGGACCCCAACGGCGCGCCCGGCGCGTGCTCGGGCAACTGCGGCGCCTGCACCCACACCGGCAGCTACGGCGCGGACTGCTCGGGCTTCCTCGCCAAGGTGTGGCAGGTGCCCAGCACCAACACCAACGTCACCGTGGACTCGCACCCCTACAGCACCGCCAACTTCAACGTGGACGCCAGCCAGTGGTTCACCGTTGATCGCGGCGCCCTGCTGAAGGCCGACGCGCTCGTGTACAACGACGGCACCGGCGGCCACACCTTCGTCTACGAGTCCGGCGACGGCTGGGGCAGCATGGTGGCCCATGAGTGCAAGGGCTGCGCGTACGGCTGCGTGAAGGACACCCGCACCGCCACCACCGCCTACCACGGCATCCGTCACTACTGAGCCCCACCCCCGCGGTGCGGGCTCAGCGGCAGCCCGCCCGCATCAGCGTGACGCCGTTCTCGGTGAGGTGCCGGTAGAGGATGCCGCCCTCGTCGAGCACCGCGAAGTCGCGGAAGGTCTCCTCGGGCAGGGTGTTGATGGGCAAGTCCGTCTGCCCCAGCACCTTGCCCTCGAGTGAGTCGATGCAGAAGACGCGGACGCCCAGCTGCGCGGACGTCGAAGCCGAGAGCGAGGGCAGCTCGCCCGCGACGCCCAGGTAGAGGGTTCCGGAGAGATCCGAGTCCAGCAGGGTGATGGACATCACCGGAAACTCGAGCCGGTACTCGCGCGTGTAGCGGTGCTGGCCGCTCTGGCGATCCACGGCGTTGAGGAGCACCCGGCCGCTCTTGTGGTCGGTGATGCTGGCCAGCACATACGAGCGCCCATCCCGCGTGGGGCGGCCGGGGATCTCCGGCCGGTCCGGGTCAGCGTTGCCGGAGGTGTCGCCGATGCGGACCAGCGCGCCGTGCTCGCGCTCGACGTAGACCGAGTCCCCATCCACGAAGGCGCCCGTCACGAGCCCCCCTTCGGGAATGCCCTTTCCCTCCACGCGCAGCTCGCCGCGCGGCGCGCCCGTGTCCGGGTTGAGGATGGCCACGGTCTTGTCCCGCAGCCGGTCGAGCACCACCACGGAGCCATCCTTGGCCAGGGTGACGTCCTGCGGCGCCTGCTGCGTCACGGGGAAGCTGCCCACGGGCTTGCCCTCGGGATCCAGGCGGAGCAGCCGGCCATTGGTCTGATCCAGCACCACCGTGTTGCCCAGGATGTCCACGGCCATGGACATGGGCGCCTCGGGGTTGCCCTCCTGGGGGTGGCTGCGCCCGAGCTCGGAGGGGCCGCTGCCCCAGCGCAGCTCGGCCACCACCTCCGATTTCTTGGGAGCGCCCTGGGGAGCCTGTGCCTGCGTCCCGCTCGCCGGTGAGCCCGCGCCCGAGCGGGCGGGCGTCGTGGCTGTCGCGCCCGGGACCGCCGACGCCTGACCGGAGCTGCCTCCCCCCTGGGAAACCGGCGCGTTCGCGCCACGCCCCGAGCGCAACAGGAAGAGCACGACACCGATTGCCACCAGCGCTCCGAGTCCCAGAAGAGCGCTTCGCCTGCGGACCGCCATCCCGTTGCCTCCGCTACGCCAGTCGAGGCGGCGCAGTAGAGCACACGCGGTGGAGGGGGAGAACTCGTGAGGCACTCGGGCAGGCGTGGCGTCCGCCCCCGGGAATTCGTCTGGCGAGGGTCTATACTCCGCGCCCGCCATGAAGAAGGAAACGCTCAGGGAACAGCTCCGGCGCACGTTGAGGCGCGACCTGTGGATCGCCATCGCCCCCGCGGCGCTCCTCATCAGCGCCGCGTTCGCCGTGACGCTCTACTTCGTCAAGCCCGCGCCGCCCAAGAAGCTGGTCATCGCGATGTCGCCGGACGAGGGCGGCTTCCGGTACTACGCGCGCAAATACCAGGAGGCGCTCGCGCGAAGCGGCATCACGCTGGAGCTGCACCCGACGCAGGGCTCGGTCAACAACGTGCAGCTGCTGGCCGACGACAGCGCGGGGGTGGACGTGGCATTCGTGCAGAGCGGCACGGTCGGCGGAGAGAAAGAGAAGGTGGAGCACATCGTCTCGCTCGGCAGCCTCTCGTACGTGCCGCTGTGGGTCTTCTACCGGGGCGAGCCGATCGACGATGTGGCGGGACTGAAAGGCAAGCGCATCGCGGTCGGCCCCGCCGAGAGCGGGACTCGGGCGCTGGCCCTCACGCTGCTGGGAGCCAACGCCGCGGACAAGGCGCCCACGGAGCTGCTGCCGCTCGGGCGGGACGAGGCCATCGAGCAGCTCAAGCAGGGCCAGATCGACGCGGCGTTCCTCGTCGCGCCCGCCGAGTCGCCGGCGATCCACAAGCTCGCCGAGGTCCCTGAGGTGCGGCTGCTCAGCTTCGCTCGCGCGGACGCCTACGCCCGCCGCTTCCCGTACCTGTCGAAGCTCGTGCTGCCCCGAGGGGTGTTCAACCTCGCGGCGGACATCCCAGGGCAGGACGTGGTGCTGCTGGCGCCCACCGCGAACCTGGTGGCGAGGGACTCGCTGCACCCGGCGCTCGCGTACCTGCTCATGCGCACCGCGAGCGAGGTCCACGGCAGCGCCGGACTGCTCGACCGGCTGGGAGAGTTCCCCGCGCCACGAGAGACCGGCTTCCCGCTCAGCAGCGAGGCCCGCCGCTACTACCAGACGGGAGTGCCGTTCCTGCAGCGCTACCTGCCCTTCTGGGCCGCCAACCTGGTGGATCGGCTCTGGGTGATGTTCGTGCCCATCATCGCCGTGTTGGTGCCGCTGGGGCGGGCCGTGCCGGCGCTGTTCCTGTGGCGGGTGCGCCGGCGCGTCTTCCGCTGGTACGCGCGCCTGAAGGAGATCGAACTCCAGCTCGAGGAGAACCCGGACCGGGAGATGCTCGAGGACATGCTGAAGCGGCTGGATGAGACCGAGCACGCGGTGAACGGCATTCCCACGCCGCTGTCGTACGCCGAGAACCTCTACTTCTTCCGCGAGCACATCGACGTCGTGCGCCGGAGGCTCGTGCGGCGGCTGTCGGAAGTGTCCGGGAGTCACAAGGAGCTCGGGGCGCAGCAGGCCGGCTGAACCCGGGCGCAGACATGGCCCTCCGGTCGTGCTTTCTTGGCGCCAATGTCTCGCCGCTCCTCCTCCCTCCTTGCCCTGCTCCTGCTCGCCTCGAGTGCCGCGCTCGCCCGAGGCAAGCCCTCTCCCCGGCTCGGTGACACCCCGGACACGCTCGACGACCTTCAGCTCGTCGGGTGGTCGAAGGACGAGAAGCGGTTCGCGGTCCGCGTCTACAACCGGACCGACCCGGCTGGCGATGCGCTGAGCGAGCCCGAGCCGTACTGCCCCGGGTACGTGGACCACCGGGGGAAGAAGTTCCGCGGCGGCCTCATGCTCCAGTCCCATGATGGGGCCCAGTTCACGGGGACCTGGCACCTCCAGGACACCGGCCAGTGCACCCCGCCCGAGACGATGCGCGACCGGCTCGCTCAGGCGAAGACGGCGCTCTCGGAGCAGGGAATCGAGCTCACCGCCGTCGGCTCGACCGTGCTCGTGCCTCGGAAGCCTGGAAAGACTCCGAGCCCCCGCTTCAAGCTCGGCACGAGCCTCTCCACGACGTGGCTGGCGCTGCCCTCCGGCCCCTGGGCCAAACAGTTCGTCGAGGTCACCTGCCGCGTGGAGACGCGGTACAAGGTCAAACCCAAGGACAACCCGAAGGGCTCGATGAGCTCTCGTGCCACCTTCACGGTGCGCCTGCGCTCCGGGAAGAGGCCCCTGCCGCTCGGCGAGTTCAGCCTGGGCCCCGCGGAGTGGATCGCGGCGATGGGCGGACAGTGGACCCCCAGCGTCGATCGCCTCTACCTGTCCCCGAGCGGAAAGAGCCTCGTGCTGATCGCGCGCCTGGACGATGGAAACCCGAGCAGCCTCTCCTCCTCCAGCGTCGTCCTGGGGCGGGTGGAGCTCCCCGAGCGTCCCGAGTCCTCATCGCGCCTGAGCGCCTCGGCCGCCGAGCCCTGAGCCCCCGCTCATGCGCCAGACCCACCGCCCGCTGACCACTGTCGCCCTCGCGCTCAGCCTGTTCATGGCCGCCCTGGAGATGACCGTCGTCTCCACCGCCATGCCCACCGTGGTGAGCGATCTGGGCGGCATCCAGCACTACGCCTGGGTCTTCACCGCGTACATGCTGGCCTCCACCATCACCGTCCCCATCTTCGGCAAGCTGGCGGATCTCTACGGGCGCAAGCCTGTCCTCCTCTTCGGCATCGGCCTGTTCCTCGTGGGCTCGGTGGCCAGCGGCCTGTCTCCGTCCATGGAGTGGCTCATCGCCTTCCGCACGCTGCAGGGGCTGGGGGCGGGCGCCATGCAGCCCATCACGCTGACGGTGATTGGCGACATCTACAACCTGGAGGAGCGCGCCAACGTGCAGGGTGTCTTCAGCGGAGTGTGGGGCCTGTCCGGCCTGCTGGGGCCGCTGGCCGGTGGCCTCATCGTCAAGTGGCTGTCCTGGCACTGGGTCTTCTACATCAACGTCCCGGTGGGCCTGGGCGCGGCGGTGCTGCTCGTCACCTTCTTCCACGAGCGCATCGAGAAGAGGCGGCCCTCACTCGACATCGGCGGCGCCGTGCTGCTCTCCCTGGGAGTGGTGGCGCTGCTGCTCGGGGCGCAGGGCGAGGGCAACCCCGTGGTGCCGCTGATGCTGGCGGCGGTGCTGCTGGTGGCCTTCGTCCTCGTCGAGCGCAAGGTGAAGGAGCCGCTCATGCCTCCGGCCATCTTCGCGCGGCCGGCCATCGCCATCGCCTCGGTGTGCTCGGCGCTGTTCGCGGCGGCGATGTTCGGCGCCACCACCTACGTTCCCCTCTTCGTCCAAGGAGTCCTGGGCGGCACGCCCACGCAGGCCGGCGGGATGATCACCCCCATGCTGGTGGGGTGGCCGGTGTGCTCGCTCATCAGCGGGCGGTTGATCGTGAAGGTGGGGTTCCGGCCGCTCATCCTGGGAGGGCTGGGGCTGGCGGCCGTGTCCAACGTGGTCATGGCGCTGGTGCTCAAGCCGGGCGCGCCGCTGCTGCTCCCGGAGGTGGCCATGGGCCTGTTCGGCTGCGGGCTGGGGTTCACCGCCACGGCGCTGCTCATCGCGGTGCAGACGAGCGTCGGCTGGGAGCTGCGCGGCGTGGTCACCGCCAGCAACATGTTCTTCCGCACCATCGGCGGAGCCATCGGCGTGGGGGTGATGGGCGGGGTGCTGGTGGCGCGGCTGACGGCGGATCCGCGCGTGCCGGTGAGCGCGGCCAATGAGCTGCTCGGCCCCGAGCACGGGCGCGGGCTGGCTGAAGCGGTGCTGCGGCAGCTGAGCGGCTCGCTGGCCCAGGGGCTCGCCATCAACTTCTGGATCATGGCGGCGACGTCGGTGCTCGCGTTCGGCTTCAGCCTGTTCTTCCCTCGGGTGATGCCTGCCGCGAGCCCCAGCACGGGCGAGACCCTGATGCACTGAGGCACGAGAAGGGCTCGCGCTCATGGCCCTCCGGAGCCCGCGCTTGTGCTAGACCAGGGGCTCCACTCGGAGGAATCTAGAGCGTCATGGCCAACCTCGCGATCGGCAACATCGAGAAGGTGCGCGCTCTCGCGGCCAATGGCCGCGTGCTCCTGGCTGGCGGTGCCCGTGTGGCCCCCGCCAGCCGGCTCACCGCGTACGACTTCGCCGCCAACAAGGTGCTGTGGAGCGTGGAGCTGCCCTCCGCCGTCCTGGCCCTGGCGCTCGCGGGTGAGCGCTGGGTGGCCGCTGGGGCGGACGGCACCGTGCGCGTGGGCTCGCTGGGCGAGGGGAAGGTGGAGCGCGAGCTGAAGGGCGCTCACCCCGGCGGCTGTACCGGCGTGGCGCTCAGCCCGGACTCGCAGCGCCTCTATACGGTGGGCGCGGATGGGTTCCTGCGCGGCTGGGTGCTGGACTCGGGGAAGAAGGTGCACGAGTGGCAGGCCTCTCCGCAGCCACTGCGGGCCGTGGCCGTGGATCCGGGCCACACCTTCGTCGCATGCGCGGGCGATGACGGCGTGGTGCGCTCCTTCACCGTGGCCACTGGCGCGCGCCGGGACATGGCCGGCCACGAGGGCCCCGTGCGCGCCCTGGCCTTCACCCCTCGCGACGGGCGGCTGGCCTCCGCGGGCGATGATGGCCGCATCCGCATCTGGTACCTCGTCGGCGCCGTCGAGTTCGAGGTGCGCGGCGACAAGGACTCGGGGCACGCGGGGCCGGTGCTCGCGCTCGCCTTCCCGCCCACGCCCACCGCCGAGCCCGGCGAAGAGCCGAGCGACCGGTTCTGGACCGCGGGCGCCGATGGCAAGGTGAAGGTGTGGCGCCTGGACGAGCGCCGCAAGCCACGCACCCTCGACTGCGGCAGCAAGCCGCTGCACACGCTCGCCTTCGCTCCTCCGCCCAACGCGCGGCAGGCCAAGCAGATGCTGGGCCACGTCTTCACCGGCGGCGACGAGCGCCGCGTGTACCGCGTCACCGTGGAGCCGGATGGCAAGCCGGGCGATGAGCAGGTCGACTACGACCACGGCTTCGACGCGTTCACCGAGGCCCTGAGCGGAGGCCGCCCCAAGCGCGAGGCCGCCGTGCGCGAGGCCGTGGCGCTGGAGGAGCCCGAGGCGCTGGAGTTCGTCCTCGGGGTGCTCTCCACGGACCGCGATGCCGAAGTCCGCAGGCTCGCGGCCTCCGAGCTGGCCGCCCGAGGCCGGACGGGCGCTCGCTCCAAGCTGCGCGAGCGGCTGGATGATGATCACCCCACCGTCCGCACCGCCGCGCTGGAGGCCCTGGCCACGCTGGAGGAGTCCCCGCTGGCCGCTCCGCGCGCCGCGCTCGACTCCCGCTTCGCGGACGTGCGCATCCTGGGCCTGCGGCGGCTGGCGAAGCTCGCGGGCACCTCGCCGCTGGTGCCGGGGCTCATCTCCGGAAAGCTCACGGACACCGACGCCAACGTGGGCCTCGCCGCGCTGGATGCCCTCACCGAGGTGTCTCCCGCTGGCAGCACCGAGCCGCTGAAGACGGCCTTCGAGCGTGGCCCCGCCCACATCAAGGTCGAGGTGCTCATTCGCGCCGCCAGCGCGGGACAGCTCGGCGCCGCGCAGTTGCAGCCGCTGGTGGCTCGCGCGCTGGATGACGCGGACGCGGATGTGCGCCGCGTGGCCTTCACCGTGCGCGTGCTGGAGCGCCGGCCCCTGGCCCAGGTGCTGGAGAAGAAGGACGAGGACTTCCGCCTCGCCGTGCGGGATGTGGCTCGCAGGTCCGTGCTCTCGGCGAAGCGCGCGTCCGCCGAGGGACAGGCGGGGAAGTTCTCCACCGAGGCAGAAGTCACCGCCGCCCGCGACAAGCTGCTCGAGAAGCTCATCGGCTCGGGACAGCCGGGCGCGGCGCTCTCCGAACCGGACCTGGAGCCGCTGCTCGCCGCCATGGCCTGCCGTACGGCGGACACGGCGGTGCGTGGGGCCCGGGGGCTGGCGCAGGTTGGAGATGCTCGGGCCCTGGGCGCCTTGCTCCAGCTCTCGCGCGAGCCGGACGCTTCCATCCGCCGGCAGGCGGCCACCGCGCTCCAGGCGTTGCAGGATCCTCGCGGCCGCGAGCGGCTGGTGTGGATGCTGGATGACGCGGACGCGGACGTCCGGTCCTCGGCGCTCGATGCGGTGGTGGCCCTGGACACGGAGGCGCCGCTCTCCAGCGCCGAGGCCGCGCTGCGCTCGGGCTTCGAGGACGTGCGGGTCCGGGGCCTCGACCGGCTGGTGAAGATCGGCGCGCAGGGCAAGCGTCCGGAAGGCGCGGAGCCGCTGCTCGGCAACGCACTGGAGGACGAGGCCGCCAAGGTCCGCGGCGAGGCCTTCCGTACCCTCTGGGCCTGGAACGAGAAGGAGCCGCAGAAGGCGCTGGATCGCGCGCTGGCGGGCCGCTTCCCGGATCTGCGCCTGCGGGCCGTGGAGGAGCTGGTCTCGCGCGCCAAGGAGGACTGGGCGCTCGAGCGGCTGAAGAAGGCCGTGCAGGACCGGGACGCGGGCGTGGCCACCGCCGCCTACGAGGCGTGGGTGAAGCTCGCCGGCAAGGAGAAGCCCGAGCCCCACCTCGCGGCGCTGGAGACGGCCCACGCCTCGCTGCGCACGCTCGCGGCGAAGAACGCCGTGCACGCTCCGGCCGAAACCGTGCGCTCGCCGCTGCTCAAGCTCATCCAGGACGAGGAGCCCACCGTCCACCTCCAGGCGCTGGAGTCGCTGGACAAGCTCATCCCGAACGAGAACGGGCCGCTGCTGGCGGGCCTGCTCTCGGCCGCCCTGCCGCTGAAGGTGCGCGCCGCGGAGCTGCTCGCCGCCCGGGGCGCCGAGGACATCATCGAGCCGATGCGCGTCCTCATCACCGACAAGGAGCTGGAGCGCCGCTACCCGCCCGCGTTCCTCAACCCGCTGCGGGCCCGGGCCGCGAGCGCCCTGGCCACGCTGGGCTCTCGCCGGCTGCTCTCCTTCTACTCCACCACGGAGCTCAAGCATGAGCTGGCCGAGGTGCGCGAGCAGGGCGGCCGAGGCCTCGCCACCGCCTGCCGCCGTGGAGACGAGGGTTATCTGTTGGATGCGCTCGGCCACGCGGATGTGGCGGTGCGCTCCTGGGCCGCGGATGGCCTCTCGCGCCTGGGGGATGCGCGCGCCCTGCCCGTGCTCACCGGCACGCTGCGGCATGATCACCTCCCCATCCGCCTGGGAGCCATCCTCTCCTTCGCCGCGCTCGGCGCCGAGGGCGAGGGCGGCATGCTCCATGGCCTGGAGGATCGCGCCCGCGAGGTGCAGGAGATGGTATTCGCCATCATCCTCGCCAGAGACTTGCGCGCCTCGCGTCGGGGCGAGCCGCCGGATCTGCTCACCAGCGCCCTCTCCAGCGCCCGGCCCGAGGTGCGCTACGCCGCCGCTCGCGCCCTGGAGCTGCGGGCCGACCCCGAGGCGTATCAGTCCCATCTGGTCGAAGTGCTGCTGCCGCCCAAGCCGGAGAAGGCCGGCGACATGAAGGAGTGGCCCGCCGAGGACGAGCGCGCCCGCCGCATGGTGGGGCTGGCCGAGGCGCTCGCCAGCGACGTCTCCGAGCAGCGCTACGCCGCCGCCCAGGTGCTCAACCTGCGCCAGAAGCCGCTGGACTACTTCCGCGAGGCCCAGAAGGTCGCGCGCCCGCGCTCGCTGGAGCAGCCGTGGAAGCCGGAGACCACGCCCAAGCCTCGCCCCGAGGCGGAGAAGCCCGCCAAGAGCTGGCTGCGGCGGCTGTTCTCCACCGGCAAGGAGGCCACGCTTTCCCCCGAGGCGCTCGCCTCCGCCGAGCGTCAGCACCTGCGCCGTCTGGCCTTCGGCGCTTATGTCGGCCTGCTGCGGCAGGTGTCCGCCGGAGATGACGAGGGCCACCGCGTGCGCCGCGATGCCGTGGATCGCGTGGTGAAGCTCACCCAGGAGGGCTTCGCCGGACAACCCGCCGCCGTGGCCGCGCTCCTGCGCGCGCTGGAGGATCCACACCAGCTCGTGCGCAAGGCGGCCCTGGCGGGCCTCAAGGAGCTTTACCCCGCGGGCTCGGATGAACCGCTGGCGCTGGCGCTGGCCTCGCTCGCGCAGGATGTGGCTCGCGCGGCGCTGGACGAGCTGGCCTCGCGCGGAGATGCCGCCCGGCCTCGCATCACCGCCGCGCTCAACTCGCCGCTGCCGGACGTGCGCAAGTACGCCTTCGAGCTGCTGGAGAAGCTCAGCCCCGCCGGGAGCCTCGAGCCGCTGCTGGCCGCGCTCTCCAGTGAGCACTCGGATCTGCGCATCGGCGTCATCGAGCGGCTGTCCGGCGCCAACGACTCGCGCGTCACCGAGGCGCTCGGCCGTGCCATGGCCAGCGAGCACGAGGACCTGCGGCTGCGCGCCTCGGAGCTGCTCGCCTGGCGCAAGGACGATCGGGCCGTGGAGGTGCTGGGCACCTTCCTGCGCTCGGAGAACGCGGCCAATGCCAGGCGCGCGATGGAGGCCCTGGCTCGGCTGGCCTCTCCCGCCGCGGTGGCCGCGCTCGCGGGCCGGCTGCGCACCTCGACGAGCCTGGATGAGCGCAACAACCTCGTGAGCGCCCTGGGCCGCACCCTGCACCCGGATGCGGTGGACGTGCTGGCCCGGCAGGTGCTGGAGGATGAAGCGCCCAGCGTGCGCCTGGCCTGCATCACCGCCACCATGGCGGTAGCGGACCGGAACGTGAAGCTGTTGCCGGATGGCACCCGCGACATGAAGCTGCGGGACGCGGCGCTGGCGGTGCGCTTCCTCCGCTCGGCCGCGCGCTCCTCGGACGTGGCGGTGCGGCAGGCCGTCCCGCGCGAGCTGGAGCACGGCGCCGACGCGGGCCAGGACGCGCTGCTCCTGAGCCTCTTCACGGATCGAGACGTGACGGTGCGCCGCGAGGCGGTGGCTCGCTACGCACTGCGCGTGGTGCACCAGGGCGCGAAGGTGGAGCCCATCGAAGAGGTGCTCCGCGCCGGGGCTCGCGAGCTGATGCTGCCCGCCGCCGAGGCCGCGGCCTCCAAGAAGCTCCCGAGCGCGCTGCGCCCGCTGCTGCTCTATGTGCGCGCCGGTGAGGTGGGAGAGCGCGAGCGGGCCCTGCTGGCGCTCGGCACGCTGGGAGACGCCCGGGCACTGAGTGAGCTGGAGACGGTGGCCGCGGGAGGAACCCCCGAGGCCCCCGCCGAGCCGAGCATGGTGGTGGCCGCCCTCGAGGGCCTGGGCCGGCTGGCCGCGAAGCTCCCCGAGGGCGAGGATCGCAGGCGCATCGAGGAGAAGGTGGAGTCCGCCGCGCTGGACACGGGCTCCTACGAGCAGCAGCAGGCCGGCGTTCGGGGCCTGCGGTACATCGGCGGCGAGCGGGCGCGGGTGAAGCTCGAAGCGCTGCTCGCCGATGAAGACACCGAGAGCCTGGTGCGCCTCACCGCCGCGACGGAGCTGGGCAAGCTGGGAGACGTGGCGGCCGAGCCCGCCCTGGCCTCGGTGCTCGGCTCGGAGGACGACGAGCTGCGCAAGGAGGCTCGCAAGGCGCTCGACGTGCTCTTCCCGAAGGATCGGGTGCGAGTGGAGTTCCTCGCCGTGGCGAGCCCGTACCCGGACATCTCCGAGCCGGCCGCGACGTACCTCGCCGAGGAGGCCGACCCCACGCAGCTCGTCCCCCGGCTGGCCACGCTGAAGGAAGAGCCGCTGCGGCAGAGGCTCCGCCGGGGCCTCGCACGCCGCGGCGCCCTGCCCATCCCGGAGCTCACCGCGCTGCTGGCGCACGAGCTGCCTCAGGCCCGCGAGGAGGCCGCCCTCGTCATCGGCACGTGGACGGGCGAGCCTCGCACGCCGCTGTCTGACACGGAGCTGGCCAAGCTCTCCTCGGCGGTGGTGAAGGCCGAGCGGCGTACCTCCTCCGAGTGGGCCTCGGCGCCCGGCCCGAAGCGGCCCCCGCTGGCCCGCGCGTGGGATCGACTGCTGTGGGCGGGCTCACGGCTGGGCGTCGCGGAGCTGGCGACGGGGGCTCGCACCATCCTCCAGGGTGGAGAGGCGGGAGCTCCGGCGGAGGTGCGCCAGGAGGCGGCTCGCGCGCTGGGCCACCTGGGCACGGCGGCACAGGGAGCCAAGCCTGTGCTCTCCACGCCCAAGGAGCGCACCTCCGCGGCCGAGGCCCTCCGCGCCGCGCTCGCGGATCCGGACACTGGAGTGCGGGAGGCCGCCGCGGACTCCCTGGCCCGGCTGGCTCCGGAGCGCTCCGACTGGGCGCTGACGGTGAAGCCGTTCGATCCCGTGGCCGTGGGCCCCATGGGCGCGGGGCTGCGAGACTCGAAGTCGCTCAGCTCCTCCGAGGGCCGCCGCGTCGCGCTGCCCGCGATGATCGCCGCGCACCAGCTCGAGCCCCTGCGCCCGCTGGCCACCGGCGGCGCGCCCGAGGTGAAGCAGGACGCCATGGCCGCGCTGGGCCGCATGGGCGGCGATGACGCCGCGGAGCTGCTGCGCGCCCAGGCCTTCGACAAGAGCCAGTCGGTGGAGCTGCGCAAGGCGGCCTACCGCGCCCACAAACGTGCACGCCGGGCCGCCGAGCGCGCCCGGAAGGGAGGAACCCCGTCGTGACGACCGCAACCCGCCACCCCGTCGAGCTGCGCTATGCCACCGCGAGCGACGTGGAGGCCCGCCCGGACACCTCTCGCGTGCTGCTGGCCCTGGAGGGCTCCCGTGGCACCGTGGGCCTCCGCGGCCGGGTGCGCGAGCCCGCCCTCTTCCGAGACGCGCTGGCCGCCGCGCTCGGCGTGCTCGCCAGCGACTTGCGCTACCGAGGCAAGGATCGCACCGCGTACCTCGCCTACCTGATGAAGCAGGGCAAGCGCGCCACCGCGCAGATCTGGGAGGCGCAGAAGGCGTTCCTGGATGCCTCGCTCCAGACCGAGGAGCAGAAGGACACGGTGTTGGATCCGGTGCTCACGGTGGATCCGGATCAAGTGTCCCTGGAGGTGTTCTCCCGCGACGAGAGCGCCTACGCGCGCCTGGCCTTCGACAACGGGCTGTTCGACGGGCGCGAGGCGGCGCACGGCTCCACCTTCCTGGACGTGCCCGCGGAGCTGATGAACAAGGTGGACCGGCTGCGCACCTACGTGCCGCTCTCGCTGGAGGCGCACGTGGCGCTGCCCTCGAAAGAGGCCCGCGCCCCGCGCAACGTGGAGGTGCCTCACGCCTGGCTGCGAGGCTTCCTCCAGGTGCAGTCAGCCGCCACGCTGCCAGCGAACACGTGCACGCTGGCGCCCATCGATCTGTACAACCTGCTGTTCGCGCTGCGCACCCGGAAGGCGAAGAAGGCCCCCCGCGCGCTCCGGTTCGAGCTGGTGCCCGGAGCCCCGCCGCGGCTGGTGCTGGAGCCGTGGGAGCTGGTGCTGGAGAGCCACGGCTCCGTGTACACGGGCTCGGCCCCGGCGGTGGTGCGGACGTTTGGACGCCAGCGCCTGGTCGCCCTGGCCCGGCTGCTGCCCCACGCGCAGAGCGTCCGGGTGCAGCTGCTCGGCCCCGGCCTGCCGGTGTTCTGGGTGGTGGACATGGGCCCGGCCACGCTCACGCTGGCGCTCACGGGCTGGACGGAGAGCGGCTGGTCCAGCGCCGCGGCCTTCGATGTGCTGATGCCGCGCGCCGTGCCGGAGGGGCTCTCGGAGAAGCTGCGCCAGCGGCTGCGCTCGGACGGCCCGCTCTCCTTCGAGACGCTGGTGGCCACCTCGGGAGCACCGAAGGACGCGGTGCGCGCGGCGCTGCAGCTCGAGTGCCTGCGCGGGCGCATCCTCTATGACGTCGCCCGAGGCACCTACCGGCCCCGCGAGCTGATGCCCACGCCGGTGGACGAGGCCTCCATCCGCTTCGGCACCGAGCTCGAGGCGCGCGCCCACCGGCTGCTGGGAGACAGCGGGCCGGGAGCCGGGGAAGTCAAAGTCACCAAGGTGCACGAGGTGGTGGGCGAGGGCACCCGCATCCACGGCGAGGTGGTGGATCGCGAGGCCGTGCGCAGCTTCTTCCCCGCCTTCACGATCGACTTGGAAGGCCGCGTGAAGGAGGCCAGCTGCGGCTGTCCGCACTTCCGGCGCTCGGGGATGCGCGAGGGCCCGTGCGAGCACATGCTGGCGCTGCGGCTGGCCTACGCCCGGCAGCGCGCGGCGGAAGAAGCGCTGCGTCAAACCCCGGAGGGCCGCAAGCTCATCCGCGCGGAGACGCGCTCGTACGTGCGGCGCGAGGCCTCCGGCAAGGAGCAGGTGTACCGCGTCTCGCTGGATGGCAAGCTGGTGGCGGTGGAGTGGGGCCCGCGCCTGGGCGAGCCGCGCCGGCAGAAGCTCTGGTTCGACACGGATGCCGAGGCGCGCGCGGCCTATTTCTCGCGCCTGGAGTCGCTGGCCTCCGAGGGCTATATCGACGCAGCCTCACAGCTGGTGTAGAAAACCGGACTGTCCGGGTGTTTGCTTCACGTCCAGAAAGGCGGGTGCGACAGAGCGAGCTTCCACAACGCGAACGATCGAGAGAGGTCCCAACTCATCAGCCTCAGCGCCTCGAGCGCGGGAGCGGCGCTGCGCCGCTCTGGATGCAATGCAGGACACTCTCCGCAAGGTAGCCTGTTCTTGGCTCTCTTCCCTCCGGCCATCACTAGCTGGGACGGAGAGCTGAGCCAACGACGCAACCGCCGTTTCTCCATCCCAGCTAGTGATGGCCGGAGGGGAGAGCCGGTGAGGCTACCGTGCCCCAGGTGAGCAGGTGGTGCTTTTGGGGCCTCCCTCGATCGCTCGCAGCTCTGTTGCCCCCGCCCGCAGCCGCGCCGCCGTCAGGAGCTGCCCATGGCTTCCAAGCTGGAGTCGTACGTCCCCGCCGCGCCGCCGCAGCCCGCCCCTGACGCCCTGCCGCCCCCGCCCGCCACGCCCGCGCAGCGCGAGGCCCGCCGCCAGCAGCTCGAGGCGCTCCTGGCGCGGTGGAAGGCCATCCAGGAAGCAGGCGGCATCGAAGAGTGGGTGCGCGCCCAGCTCGTGGCCAAGGGAGTAGCCGCCGAGGAGGTGGACTTCGACGAGCTCTCCGAGAAGCAGAAGTCGGCCTGGAAGGAGAAGAAGAAGGCGGAGGCCACCGAGCGCCGCGCGCTGGAGCGCCAGGCCTGGGAGGCCTGGAAGGCCACGCATGTCGATCACCTGGGCGCGGGGGTGCACTGGGACGAGCAGGGCGGCCCGGACAAGTTCGACGTGCCCAACCGCGAGGAGCGGGCGAAGGCCAACGGCCTGCCGGAGCTGGACTCGGCGGAGGCGCTGGCGAAGGCGCTCGGACTCACGGTGTCGCGGCTGCGCTGGTTCGCCTTCCACCGCGAGGTGGACACGGGCACCCACTACGTGAGCTGGCAGATCCCCAAGCGGGACGGCGGGCAGCGGACCATTACGGCGCCGAAGAAGGAGCTGAAGGCGGCGCAGCGCTGGGTGCTGACGAACGTGGTGGAGCGGCTGCCGGTGCACGGGGCGGCGCACGGCTTCGTGGCGGGGCGCTCCATCCTCACCAACGCGCTGGCGCACCGGGGCGCGGAGGTGGTGGTGAAGGTGGACGTGAAGGACTTCTTCCCCTCGGTGACGTGGCCGCGGGTGAAGGGGCTGCTGCGCAAGGGCGGGCTGCCGGAGAGCGCGGCGACGCTGCTGTCGCTGCTGGCCACCGAGGCCCCGCGCGAGCAGATTCAGTTCCGCGGCAAGCTGCTGTACGTGGCCAAGGGGCCGCGGGCGCTGCCGCAGGGAGCGCCCACCTCTCCGGCGCTGACGAACGCGCTGTGCCTGAAGCTGGACAAGCGCGTGTCGGCGATGGCCAAGCGGCTGGGCTTCATCTACACGCGCTACGCGGATGACCTGACGTTCTCGTGGCGGCGCGCGAAGGGCGCCAAGGGCAAGACGCAGGCGGACGCCCCGGTGGCGCTGCTGCTGGCGCGGGTGAAGAGCATCCTGGAGGCCGAGGGCTTCACCCTTCACCCGGACAAGACGCGGGTGCTGCGCAAGGGCACACAGCAGCGGGTGACGGGGCTGGTGGTGAACGAGGCCCCCGAGGGAGTGCCCGCCGCGCGGGTGCCACGCGAGGTGGTGCGCAGGCTGCGCGCGGCGATCCACAACCGGGAGAAGGGCAAGCCGGGCAAGGAGGGCGAGTCGCTGGCTCAGCTCAAGGGCATGGCGGCCTTCATCCACATGACGGATCCGGCCAAGGGCCGCGCCTTCCTGCAGCGGCTCGAGGCGCTGGAGAAGGGCGAGCAGCCCTGAGCCGCCGCGGCTGACTTCCTGGGTTGATTCCGGGGTTGACGTCCTGCCACGTCCTCCGTAAACGCACCCCACAAGGAGCCGCCATGACCACCAGCCGCCACGTCACCCTGTTCCACAATCCGCAGTCCCGCTCCGCCGGGGTGCGGATTCTCCTCGAGGAGCTCAACGCCGACTACGAGCTGCACGTCCTCAACTTCAAGACGGGAGACACGCGCAAGCCGGAGTATCTGGCCATCAACCCGATGGGCAAGGTCCCGGCCATCACGCATGGGGATGTGCTGGTGACCGAGCAGGCCGCCGTCTACATGTACCTGGCCGAGCTCTACTCCGAGGCGCGGCTGTCCCCGGCCATGGGCGAGCCGCTGCGCGGGCCGTACCTGCGGTGGATGGTGTTCTACGGCTCGTGCTTCGAGCCGGCGATGCTGGATCGCTCCGCGAACCGCGAGCCCATCCCCGCCTCGCGCTCCGCCTATGGCGACTTCGACACGGTGCTCGGGCTGGTGACGAAGCAGCTCTCCAAGGGTCCCTGGTTCCTGGGCAGCACCTTCACGGCGGCGGATGTGCTCTGGGGCGCGGCGCTGACCTGGATCACCGGCTTCAAGCTCATCCCCGAGCTGCCGGAGATCAAAGCGTATATCGATCGCTTCAACGCCCGCCCGGCCGTGGTGCGAGCACGCGCGAAGGACACGGAGCTCGCCGCGAAGCTGGGCTGAGGCTCGGGGCGCCTGTCCCTACTCCCGGGACTCTTCGTCCTCGTCCCCCTCGCGGGGCTCGGGCTCCAGGCGGGCCTGACGCTCACTGGCCTGCCATGACTCCTGGGCGTCGCGTGCGTGCACCTGCGCGGCGGCCTCGTCATCCTGCTGGCCGGTCCACGTGGTGTGGCCTCCCGCGAAGCCTTCCAGAGGCCGGGGCCCACGCTGGGCCTCTATTTCCAGATCCTTCTCTTCCTGCTGGCGCAGCCGCTCCCGCTCCTGCACGCGCTCGCGCTGGTGCTGTCTCTCGATGGGTTGATCCGCCATGGTGAGCACCTCCTGTTCCAAGGTGCGCTCCGTCCACGCGCATGTCATCCGGTGGTCCGCTCGTACGGCCGCATGCCCTGCCAGGGGGCATGGGAGCTACGTCCGAGGCCGTGGACGGACCCTACCCAGGAGGGAGGCCGCGCGGCACAGGATGTCAGAGGTTGGATGTACGCTGCATCCATGAGCGAGCACATGGGCGAGGCGTGGGGGTGGAGCGGTTGCGACAACGGAACCAGGGCTGCATTCTGAGGGCATGAGCGACACGCCACCCCGGCGAGAGGCCTCCTTCGAGGACCTGGAGAGCGTCCCGCCCCACTGCGTGGGAGAGATCGTCGGCGGTGAGCTGTATGTGAGCCCGCGTCCAGCCTCGAAACACGCCCGAGCCAGTGGCCGACTGTTTCAGGCGCTGGCTCCCTTCGACAGGAGCTCGGGAACAGAAGGGCTGGGTGGATGGGTGCTCCTCATCGAGCCGGAGCTGCACTTGGGAAAAGACGCGCTCGTGCCGGACCTCGCGGGGTGGAGGCGCGAGCGCATGCCGGAGCTGCCCGATACCGCCGCGTTCTCGCTCGCGCCGGATTGGGTCTGCGAGGTGCTATCGCCCTCCACGGAGGGACTGGACCGCGCCCGGAAGATGGGGGTGTACGCCCGCGAGGGTGTGAAGCACCTGTGGCTGGTGGATCCGCGTCTTCAGATGCTGGAGGTCTACCGGCTGGAAGAGGGGCGCTGGTCACGCCTGGGCGCGCACCTGGATGACACCCCGGTGCGTGCCGAGCCCTTTGAAGCGCTCGAGCTGAAGCTGGGCCTCCTGTGGGAGCGCTGAGCTGGCGTCACTCCTGTGGAGTACCCAGGCAGCGGCCCATGGGCAGAGTCCACAGCTCCTCGCCGTGCGCGGCGTCCGTGGCGGTGAAGAAGATGTCCCCGCCCGAGCGGACGAACCCGTGGGGATCCGAAGCAGTCACTCCTGGAGCGAACTCCGTCAGCGGCAGTGCGCCTCCCGCCGTGCCATCGCTCATCCAGGACTCGCGGCCGTGTTCGGAGCTCTCCGCCGAGAAGAACAGCCTGCCGGACAGGGCCGCCAGCTCCCGAGGCGATGCGCCCGGAGCGCCCGGCCCCAGCTCCTGGAGCAACACGGTACCCTGGGCCGTGCCATCGCTGCTCCACAGCTCGCGCCCGTGGATGCCATCGTCCGCGATGAAGTAGAGCCGCCCCCCCAGCACCGCGAATGAGCCGGGCGCCGAGCCCGCCGCACCGCTCCGCAGGTCCTTCACCCTCGCCGTGCCCCGGGCCGTGCCGTCGCTGCTCCACAGCTCCTCGCCGAGCGGATCTCCTGGCCTCCCGTCCTTGCCTGCCCCGGCGCTGAAGAAGAGCGTGTTGCCGAGCGCCGTCAGGTCATGCGGGTAGAGCCCAGGGAAGGAGCGCAGCTTCTCCGCGGGCGTACCCTGGCTCGTCCACAGGCTGGCCTCGCCTTCATTGCCGTCGACGAGGAAGAAGAGGCGGGAGCCCACCGCGGTGAGCGAGAAGAGGAAGTGCTCCTGGGGAGCGGAGAAGACACGGGTGGCGCCGGGGGCGCCCAGGCTGCGCCAGAGGTGGACGGAGCGCCCCTCGTTGGCGACGAAGTAGAACGCATCACCGGCCCGGCTCAGCCGCCTCGGGTTGGAGCTGCCGGGACGGCCCGGCGCGGAGAGCTCCTCTCCCGGGTAGAGATCCTCGACGAGGAAGGTCCCATCCGGCGTGCCATCGCTGCGCCACAGCTCGTTGCCGTGCACCCCATCCTCCGCGGCGAAGTAGACGACCTCCCCGACGGCGAGGAGCTCCTCCGGCGCCGAGCCGAGCGCTCCCGGCCAGAGGTCCCTCACCATCACCGTGCCTTGGGCCGAGCCATCGCTGACCCACAGCTCGCGTCCATGCACCGCGTCGTCCGCGGTGAAGAAGAGCTTGTCCCTCGCCACGGTGAGAGAGCGCGGGCTCGAGGTGGCCACACCCGGCCGGATGTCCTTCACCAGGGAGGCGCCAGCCTCGCCGGGGCCGCTGCTCCTCCAGAGCTCACGCCCGTGCACTCCGTCATCCGCGGTGAAGAAGAGCGCGCCCGCGACAGAGACGAGCTCACGGGGCTTCGAGTCCCTCGGGCCCGGGCTGATGTCCGCCCCGAGAAAGGCCGTGGTGTTGCACAGCCTGCGGGCCGAGGTGTCCCGGGTGGAGGGGGAATCCGGGGGAGAGCCACAGGCGGTGCCCAAGAGGGCCGCGAGTACGAACAAACGGCGGATATCCATCAGACAGCCTCCTCTCAGGACGTGGGGACAGACGCGAATGGGGGTGCAATCTGGGTCCGTGTGTCAGGAGCATCCACCTGTGTGAGAGGGCCAGGGACTGGTGCTCAGGCAACAGTGCGTGGGCGCCCGGCCGGGCTACACTCCGCGGCCGTGAACCTCTCCCGGAGTGCCCGCTCGCTGGCGCAATGGCTGCTGCTCGGAGCCCTCGTGGGTGTCCTGTGCGGGGTGGCCTCGGCGGTCTTCCTGTTCCTGCTGGATCAGGCCACCCGCTTCCGCGAGCAGCACCTGGTCGTCGTCTACACGCTGCCGGTGGCGGGGCTCGTCATCGGCGCGCTGTACGCGAGGTGGGGCCAGCCCATCCGGGGCGGCAACAACCTGGTCATCGACACGGTGCACGAGGGCGATCAGCAGATTCCGCTGCGCATGGCCCCCATGGTGCTGCTGGGCACCGTGCTCACCCACCTCTTCGGAGGCAGCGCGGGCCGCGAGGGCACCGCCGTGCAGATGGGCGGCAGTCTGGCGGATGCCCTCGCCCACCGGCTCCGAGTCTCTCCGGACACGCGCCGGGAGCTGCTCGCCGCGGGCATCGCCGGGGGCTTTGGCTCCGTGTTCGGCACGCCCATCGCGGGCGCCGTGTTTGGACTGGAGGTCGTCGTCGTCGGGCGCATGGGCTACGAGGCGCTGCTGCCCGCGCTGGTGGCCTCGGTGGTGGGGGATCTCGTCACGCGCGGGCTGGGCATCGTCCACACCGTGTACCCGGCCCCCACCGCGCTGGCGCTGTCCGCCGGAGTGCTGGCCCGGTGGCTGGTCTTCGCGGTGGCGGTGGCGGCGGTGGCCATCGTCTTCGTCGAGGGGACGCACCGGCTGAAGAAGCTGCTGGAGGGGCGCGTGCCATGGCTGCCGGTGCGGATGGCGGTGGGCGGGCTCGCGGTGGTGGGGCTGTGGAAGCTGGTGGGGACGACGGCGTATCTGGGGCTGGGCGTGCCCACCATCGTCCGCTCGTTCGTGGATCCGGATCTGCCGGAGCTGGCCTTCGCCTGGAAGCTGCTCTTCACGGCCGTCACCCTGGGCTCGGGCTTCCTGGGCGGCGAGGTGACGCCGCTGTTCTTCGTCGGCGCGGCGCTCGGCAACGTGCTGGCGCGGTGGCTGGGGCTGCCGGTGGACCTGGGCGCGGCGGTGGGGATGGCGGCACTCTTCGCCGCCGCGGCCAACACGCCGCTGGCCCTGTCCATCATGGCCGTGGAGCTGGTGGGGGCGAGCGTCCTGCCCCACGTGGTCATCGTCGCCACGGTGGCGTACCTGCTCACGGGACACCGGGGCATCTACCCGGCCCAGCGCATCGGGCGGCTCAAGCACGGCGGACCGTTGCTGTCCCGGCTCATCCCGCTGCGCGAGCTGCCCGTTGAGCCCTCCCAGCCCCAGGAGCCCTCCACGCGGCAGGAGCCCTCGAAGCGCTGATCAGCCCCCGGGCGTGAGCCCCTGACTGCGGTTGACGTAGCATTGGCCCATGGACGTCTTCGACTCTCCGCTGGGAGCAGCGCTCGCGCCCGCCCGCCGCATCCTGCTGGCGGGAGCGGGCGGTGGCTTCGACATCTTCTGTGGCCTGCCGCTCTTCTTCGCCTTGCGAGCCCAGGGCAAGGAGGTGCACCTGGCCAACCTGTCCTTCACCTGGCTGAGCCGGGCGACGGGCCGCCGGCGCTCTCCCACGTGGCTGGAAGTCACGGCGGACTCCACCGGGCCGGAGCACTACTTCCCCGAGCTGCACCTGTGCCGCTTCCTCCGCCGCCAGGGCATGGAGACATCCATCCACTGCTTCGAGCGGAGCGGCGTGAAGCCACTCACGGAGACGTACCGGGCGCTCACCGCGGAGCTGGCTCCCGACGCGGTGGTGCTGGTGGACGGCGGCACGGACAGCCTGATGCGAGGAGACGAGGCCGGGCTGGGCACACCCGTGGAGGACGTGGCCAGCATCCTCTCCGCGAGCGCGGTGGACTGCCCACGCAAGCTGCTGGTGTCCGTGGGCTTCGGCGTGGACACCTTCCACGGGGTCTGCCACGCGGACTTCCTGCGCTCGGTGGCGGAGCTGACGTGGGAGGGAGGGTTCCTCGGAGCCTTCTCGCTCACCCGGGAGATGCCCTCGGTGCAGGCCTGGCGCGAGGCGGTGCTGGAGGTGTTCCGCGCCATGCCCAACCACCCGAGCATCGTCTCCGCCTCGGTGCTGTCGGCCATCGAGGGCCGCTATGGCGATTACCACATGACGCACCGCACGCAGGGCAGCGAGCTGTTCATCAACCCGCTCATGGGGCTGTGCTGGGTCTTCCAGCTCGATGCGGTGGCGCGGCGCCTGCTCTACGCGGACCGGGTCCGGCAGACGGAGTCCCCGCTGGAGCTGGCCTCCGCCATCGAGAAGTTCCGCATGGAGCACCCGAACATCCGCCCGTGGAAGGCGCTGCCCTTCTGAGCGCCCTCAGTTCCCGGAGCGGAGCGAGAAGACGACGGGGATGATGAACGCGGCGTCTGGACGCGAGGCACTCTCGGGCATGGGCTCGAAGGGAGCGGCGGCCTCGATCATGCGGAGCGCCTCGGCGTCGAGCACCTCCTGCCCGGATGAGCGCACCAGCCGTGGCGGCTCCATGAGCGCGCCATCGCGGCGGAGGTGAAGCTGCACCTGGGCCGTGCCCTCCATGCCGAGCCGGGCCGCGCTCGCCGGATAGCGGCGCTGGCGGGCCACCACCGCGGACAGGCGCCGCGCATAGGCCCGCAGGTCCGGGAGCGCCTTGCCGCTCGCTTCACCGTCACCGGCAGCCGGGGTGCCGCGAGAGCCCAAGCCACCACCCGAAGAGGTCTCAGCCCCACTCCCCGGCGCTGCCGACTCGACGCCTGAAGGCCCCTTCGCCTCTCCTCCGGTTGCTGCCTGCGCGACGGATGCGCCCAGAGCCGGCGCAGGGGAGGCCTCGGGCTCGCGCGAGGATGCAGTGGCTGTCGACACGGGCGCGGAGGAAGCCCGAGCCACTTGCCGCATCGGCTCACGTCGCGGCGTGGCCGGTGGAGCGACGGGAGCAACCGTAGGAGACACCACCCCTGAGGCATGGACCTGCGCGCTGGGTGCCCTGCCCACGCCTTCGAACCAGACCATCTCCGCTCGAGCGGAAGACACCCCCGGCATGCCGAGGCTCACCGGCAACGGAGCTGACACCTCATGCATCAGCGCCACGGCGAGCAGTCCGTGCACCACCACGGAAGCCCCCAGAAAGCCCATGAAGCGAGCAGACCGCCCAGACATGGCGCGCTCAGTGCCGGGTCCAGCCTGGGCTGTACGAGGGTGCTGGCATCGTTCAACACTCACGGCGCGGATTGGACCGCCACGCTCTCCGCCGAGTCCACCCGGCGGCGCAGCTCCGGTGAGGCGACCTCGAACCCCTCCGGCAGCATCTTCAGGATGCGCTCGCGCCGCAGCTTGTGGGTCGCCAGCCGCTGCGCCAGCACGGCCCGCTCCTTCTTCGCCTGGGCCTTCTCCTTGCGGCTCGCCGGCTCGGGGCGCGTGTCCAGCAGCGACACCCGCTCGGTGATGGCGTCCACCTCCCGGTCGATGAGCACCGGCTGGATGTTGCGCGCCTCCTTGCTCTTGCGCGTGCGCGCGTTGTTCTCGATCCACACCGGCAGCACCGAGACGTCATCCAGCTCCACCGCCCCACCCTCCTCGCGCCGCACCCAGGACACGCGCAGCAGCATCGAGTCCCGCGTGTCCCCCTGCTTGTCCGACTTGCCCGGCTGGTACGCGTAGAACCGCGACTGGTTCGCCACCAGGTTCCCCAGCGAGTACGCGATGAGCCCCTTGCGCCCCTCCGCTGTCGTGTACGACTCCAGCGGCTGCAGCACGTGCGGGTGGCCCCCAATCACCGCCCCCGCTCCCGCGTCGATGAGCGCCCGCCCCACCTTCTTATCCTCGAGGCTCGGCTGCCCCGCGTACTCCGTGCCCCAGTGCACCAGGACGATCAGCACGTCACACCGCGCCGCCGCCATGCGCACGCGCTCCACCAGCTGCTCCACGGCCACGCCCCGGTGCGCCACCTGCACCGGATAGGGCACGTAGGCCACGTGCGCCTCCGCCGGATCCTTCGGGTTGCTGTAGCCATTCAGCCACCGGGTGAAGGACAGGAAGCCCAACCGCACCCCGCGCACCTCCATCACCACCGGCTCCCACGCCGCCTCCTCCGAGGCCCCCGTGCCCACGTGGCGCAGCCCCGTCTCGTCCAGGTGCCGCAGCGTCTCCAGCATGCCCTCCAGGTGTTGATCCCTCGCGTGGTTGTTGCCCGTGGACACCAGCTTCACCCCCGCCGCCGCCAGCGCGCGCACCATGGACGAGGGCGCGTTGAACAGCAGTTGCCGAGTCACCGCCTTCGGGTTGTCCGTGACGGGCGTCTCCAGGTTCACCACCGCCACATCCGCCGTGCGCAGCACGTCCGTGATGGGACCGAAGACATGATCCCACCCGTCATTGTTGATCGATCGCGGAGGCTCGCCCGCCTTCTCGGCCGGCGCGGTGCGAGCGTGCTCCTGCGCCACCTTCTGCACCTCGCCGTGAGGAATCACGTCCCCGCCGAAGACGAGCTCCACGCGGGCCGGAGCCCCGGGAGCCGTGGCGCACAGCAGAGGAGCGAGCAGGAGGGCGGGAACAAACACGCTCTCCAGCTTAGTCCACTCCCGCGGGCTCGCGGGAAGGTGGGAGCCCCGCGCTCAGGGTCTCCCCCGGATCAGCTCATCCACGAGCCGTCGGTGCGCGCGGTCCACTTGCGCGTCACCTTCTTCAGGTAGCTCCAGAACTCGACGCCGGCCGGGCCGGTGATGTCCCCGTGGCCGAAGCGCGAGTCATTGATGCCGCCGAAGGAGAACGGCTCACGCGGCACCGGCACGCCCACGTTGATGCCCACCATGCCGGCCCGGGCGTTGTCCACCACGTGCTGGGCCACCGCGCCGTTGGTGGTGAACACCGAGGCCGCGTTGCCGTACGGCGAGGCGTGCTGCAGCTCCAGCGCCGCCGACAGCGTGGGCACTCGCACGATGGAGATGATCGGACCGAACAGCTCCTTCTGCGCCGCCTCCATCTCCGGCCGCACCTGGTCGATGATGGTGGGGCCCAGCCAGTTGCCGCCCGCCCACGCAGCGCCCGAGGGCTTCTTGCCGCGCCCGTCCACCAGCAGCTTGGCGCCCTCGGACTCGGCCTTGGCGATGGCCGCCTCCAGCCGCTCCTGCGACGCGCGATCAATCAGCGCGCCCATGCCCGCGCCGACCTCGATCGCGGCGGCGCGGCGAGCCATGTCGTCGATCAGGTTCTGCACGTTCCCCACCGCCACCATCACGCTGGCGGCCATGCAGCGCTGGCCCGCGCACCCGGTGAACGAGTCCAGCACCGCCTGCGGGGTGAACTGGGGGTCCGCGTCCGGCACGACAATGAGGTGGTTCTTCGCGCCGCCCAGCGCCAGCACCCGCTTGCCGCGTGCGGTGCCCTCCGTGTACACGCGCTTGGCCACGGCCGTGGAGCCCACGAAGGCCACCGCCTGGATGTCCGGGTGCGCCAGGATGCCCTCCACCGCCTCCTTGCCGCCGTGGACGATGGAGAAGACGCCGGGAGGAACCCCGGCCTCCAGCAGCAGCTCACCCAGCAGGAGCGAGGTGAGCGGCACCTTCTCCGAGGGCTTGAGGATGAAGGCGTTGCCCACGGTGAGCGCGTTGGGGATCATCCACAGCGGCACCATGGCCGGGAAGTTGAACGGGGTGATGCCGGCCACCACGCCGAGCGGCTCGCGCTTGAACTCGCAGCTCACCCCGCGGCTCACCTCCATGGCCCCGCCCACGTCCAGGTTCTGGATGGAGAGGGCGAAGTCGCACACCTCGATGCCCTTGAGCACTCCGGCGCGGGCCTCGGCCACCGTCTTGCCGGCCTCGCGCGCCGCCGAGTTGGACAGCTTGTCCAGGTTCTGCTCCAGCAGCATGCGGAAGCGCAGCATGCGCGCGGTGCGGTCTCTCAGGCCCAGGGCGCGCCAGCCCTCGGCGGCCTTCTTCGCGGCCTCCACCACGGGGCCCACGTCCGCGGCGGAGGACATGGGGACCCGGCCGATGACGCCGCCGGTGTAGGGGCTGCGCACATCGAGCATCGCGGCGCCCTTGGGCGTCACCCACTCCCCACCCACGAGGTTACGGCCAATGATCGGACTGTCAGGAAGCTGGACGAAAGACACGGGGCTCTCCGGGCGCGGCACGGTGAATTCGCGGATCCTACCCCGGGCGCACGGCTGATCCGCAACCGCTCGCAGGAAGAAGGCCCCCGAGGGCCTGTCCGCCACTCAACCCGGCGCCTCCCTATGGCAGCCATGACGCTGCGCATCATTCCCATGAGCCTGCTGGCCAGGTTGGACGCCTGGAGACCTATCCAGTAGGTTTCATGTGCTATGTGGAATGTACTGCCCTCCCGGTGTGCGCTGCTTCTCGTCCTCGTGGCTTCCGTGGCCTTGGCCCGGAATCCGGACGATAAGAGCAGGATCAGAACCTTCAAGCTGTCGGAGCACCCTGGCCAGTCGACGGAAACCATCTACGTGTCCGGGCAGGTGGCGACCGTTCTGCGCTTCGAGAAGGACGTCGATCCGGCGAAGACGAAGCTGCTGGGGTGGGAGGGGCGATTCGAGCCGCTCCTCGTGGGGAGCAAGAAGGTGGTCATCGAGCCGCTCCGAGATCTTGACCGCGATGAGGCGGTGCCCCTACTCGTCACGCTCGTAGACGGGACCGAGATCCCATTCATCCTGAAGCCACCTTTCACCAAGGATGATGGGGGTTGGGAGGGATGGACCGACCAGCAGGTCAACGTGTTCAAGGATCCCGACAGCTACAACGCAGTCCTCTCGTCCCTCTACGACTCGCTGAAAAAGGAGCGCAAGCTCAGAGGGTGTTGAGCCAAGGCACTCAGGCAAGGCGGCCCAGCATTAGCCGGATCATGCCCAGGTAGACGAACGCTTCGCAGGACTCCTCCGTTCGCTCGTAGTCTCTGGCCAAGCGTCGTTCTCGGCTCAACCACCCGAACGTGCGCTCCACAATCCAGCGCTTGGCCTGGAGCACAAACCCGGGCGTAGGGTCCGAGCGTTTCACGATCTCCACCTCGACCCCGGACTGCTGAGCGA
>NZ_JBJMQP010000125.1:0-4658 GCF_045802625.1 Hyalangium sp.
AGCCGGGGAGCGGCGCAGGAGATAGGAGGGCTGGCCAGCCGGAGCGTGAAGGTGGCGCAGCGCTCGGGGGAGCTGCTGGAGGAGCTGGTGCCCTCCATCCGGAAGACGGCGCAGCTGGTGCAGGAGGTGGTGGCCGCCAGCGGAGAGCAGGCGATGGGTGTGAAGCACATGAACCGGGCGATGATGCAGGTGGATCAGGTGACACAGCGCAATGCGTCAGCGGCGGAGGAGCTGTCTGCGACGGCGGAGGAGTTGTCGGCGCAGGCCTTGGCGCTCGAGCAGCTCGTGTCTTTCTTCGTGCTGAGCCCGAACTCCGCTGGGGGCCCCTTCCTCTCGGGGGGGCCTGCCCGCTCCCTGCCAAGGGAGAGCACGACAACTCCGCCCCCTAGCCCCGTAGAAGACCGCGAGTTCAAGCGATTCTAGGAATCCAGCTTCTCAGATCGCCGCGTAGGGCAGGGGGCGTCCATATCAGCTAAATTTTTCACGTGCTGGTAGACTTGGTGGCCCACCGAGAGGCCATGGCCAAGAAGATCCTGCTTGTCGATGACTCACCCACTGTCCTGTTGATGGAGCGGCTGCTCCTCCAGGATGGACCCTATGAGCTGCTCAGCGCCTCCAGCGGCCAGGAGGCCGTGGAGACAGCGCTCTCGGTGCGCCCCGAGCTCATCCTCATGGACGTGGTGATGCCGGGGATGGACGGCTTCGAGGTGTGCCGCCGGCTGCGCGCCGAGGAGGTCACTCGCACCACCCCCATCATCCTGGTCACCACCCGTGGGGGCTCCGAGAGCGTCGAGCGCGGCTACGAGAGTGGGTGCAGCGACTATGTGACCAAGCCCTTTGATGGCAACGAGCTGAGGGCCAAGATCGAGAGCTTCCTGGGCCATTGATGTCGCCTGACTCCAAACCCGATCCCGTCCTTCGACCCAGGATGGCTGCCGCCCTCCGACGACTGAAGGACAGCCGTCACGGGGGCGCATTGGCGGTGGTCGGAGAGATCGTCTCCCAGCTGATGGGCTGCGAGGAGTACGTGCTGCTCTCGCTGGGAGAAGACGGGATGCGCTTCGTGCCTGTCCTGTCCATGGGGCTCTCCTCCGAGCGCCTCGAGCCCCTGCGGGTGCCCCAGGGGATCCTCGGCCAGGTCGCCCAGCACGGGGTGCCTTATGTCCTCGGCCGCACCAGCTCCATTGGCGCCTCCGCCCACGAGGCCGGGCTGACCGCCTGCATCCCCCTGCTGAGCGGGAGACAGGTGCGCGGGGTGCTCGCGCTCTTTCGGATGCTGCCGCAGAAGCGAGGGCTCGACGACGAGGACCTGCAGTTGCTGGATCTCCTCTCCACGGAGGGCGCGGCCGCGGTCTCGGATCGACAGCCCGCCCCCGTCTTACCGAGCCCTCCCGTCATCCCCGCCGCCCCGGTGGCCGAGCCCGTGGGGCTGCGGGCCCTCTACCTCGAGCCGGGGGGCGTGGTGGCCGTGGCCCGGCCCACGGAGGTGACGACCATCCTCGGCTCGTGCGTCTCCGTGTGCTTGTGGGACGAGCAGCAGCAGGTGGGAGGGATGAACCATTTTCTGCTGCCCTCGGCTCCCCATGGGCAGCCGGCCAGCAACCGCCATGGAGATGTGGCCATCCCCATGCTCCTGAGGGAGCTGGAGCGGCTGGGCGGTCAGCGACAGCACATGCGAGCGAAGATCTTTGGCGGAGGGCTCATGATAGGGCCTCCACAGCCGGGCGCGCGGCCCAGCCTGGGGCAGCGCAACGCCGAGCTCGCCCGGGGCCTGCTCGCGGAGCTGGGGATTCCAATCGTCGCTGAGGATCTCGGAGGAAGGTCCGGGCGCAAGCTCCGCTTTCACACCCATGACGGCAGCGCGTGGACCAAGACGCTGGGGGGGGGCTGAGAGGCCATGGGAGGCGCTCGGTGAAGACCGACATGGAGATGGTGCGCGCGGTGTTCCGCTCCGAGGCTGTGGAGCTGCTCGCGGGCCTGGAGCGGGACTTCCTCGCGCTCGAGATCTCCTCGGGGCCCGGGCGGCTCCCGGGCGTGCTGCGCATCATCCACACCCTCAAGGGGAACGCGCTGCTGATGGGCTTCCCCGCCGCCTCCGACGTGGCGCACACGGTCGAGGATGTGCTCGCGCGGATCTCCAAGCGCGTCCTCGAGGTGACGCCCGCGGTGGTGACCCTGCTGCTCCAGGCGGTGGACGCGCTCCGGCTGTTGCTCGACGCCGCTCCCGGTGAGGCGGGGCGCGTGAGCATGAATGTTCCGGAGCTCCTGCGCCAGTTGAAGGAGATCGCGCCCGCGGGCGCCCGAGAGGGTTCGTCCGAGAGCGGGGGCCTCCTCTCCGAGCGCTCCGCGGAGGCCACGGAGTCCCCCGCGCCCGAGCGGACCCTGAGGGTGGGGCTGGACAGGCTGGATCGGATGTTGGATCTCACCGGGGAGATCGCCATCGCACGCGGGCGGCTGGCCACCATGCTGGAGCACGCGGGGCGCTACTCGTCCCAGGAGCTGCTCGAGGCGCACCGTGAGTCGGATCGCCTCTACCTGGATCTCCAGGAGCTGGTGCTGAAGGCGAGGATGGTCCCCATTGGGCGAGCCTTCGAGGCCTTCGCGCGGACGCTGCGCGATCTGTGTACCTCCACGGGCAAGCTGGTGCGGCTGGAGGTGAGCGGCGAGGAGGTGGAGGTGGACACCACCATCGTCGAGCTCATCCGGGATCCGCTCACCCATCTGGTCCGCAACGCGGTGGACCATGGCATCGAGCTTCCCTCGGTCCGGCGCCAGCGCGGCAAGCACTACATCGGGACCCTGAAGCTGCGGGCCTTCCTCGACTCCGGCAGCATCGTCATCGAGGTGGAGGACGATGGCGCGGGCGTGGACACGCAGCGCCTCCGTGAGCGGGCCCGCGCCCTGGGGCTGCTGGGGCCGAACGAGGAGCGGGAGGACGCCGAGCTGTGGCAGCTCGTCTTCGTTCCGGGGCTCTCCACCGCAGAGCGCGTCACCGAGCTGTCGGGCCGTGGCATCGGCATGGACGTGGTGAAGAGCCGCGTCGAGAGCCTGCGGGGCTCCGTCTCCATCGAGTCCAGGCCGGGAGTGGGCACCACCTTCAGCATGCGCCTGCCGCTGATGCTCTCCATCATCGAGGGCTTCTCGGTGGGCGTGGGCGAGGAGACCTACGTGCTGCCGCTCCAGAGCGTGCTGGAGTGTATGGAGCTGCCGGAGGAGGAGCGGCGGCCGGGGCGCACCGGCGTGCTCAACCTGCGCGGCCAGCCGCTGCCCTACCTGCGCCTGCGCGATCACTTCGGAGTCGAGGGGCCGCCTCCCTCCCGGGAGAGCGTGGTCGTCATCCGCCATGGCCGGGGGTTGGCGGGGCTCGCCGTGGACACGCTGCTCGGGCAGGGACAGACGGTGATCAAGCCGCTGAGCCGGCTCTTTCAGCGCGTCTCGGGCGTCTCGGGCTCCGCCATCCTCGGCACCGGGAGGGTGGCCCTGATCCTGGATGTTTCCGCGCTTCTCACGAAGCTCTTTCAGCCTGTCGTGCTCGCGAGCAACTCAGACGGCTGAGCCGTCTCACAGGGGGTAGAATGACCTGGTTTCAGAACCTGAAGATTCGCACGAAGCTGCTCCTGTCCTTCCTCGCCGTGCTGGCGCTCTCCACCGGGCTGGGGCTGTTCGCCCTCCAGCAGATCAGCGCGCTGCGCGAGGTGACCCACGAGCTGGCCTACTCGCGGATGCCGAGCTTCGCTCAAGCCTCGGACATGCACACCAATGTCTCGGACTTCCGCATCGCCGAGCTGAAGCACGTCGTCGCCAGCGACGCGCAGGAGTTGGCGCAGTACGAGCGCGACATGGCGCGCGAGCTGGCCATGATCCAGAAGAACATGGAGGCCTACGAAGCGCTCATTGATGAGGAGGCAGAGCGCCGCCTGCTCCACGAGTTCAGCGCGCTCTGGAAGGCCTATCTCGTCGAGAACGCACGGCTGGTCGAGCGATCGCGGCAGAGCGATGACAAGGGCGCCAAGGACGTCCTCGTGGGCGAGTCCGCGAGGCTCTACGGCGACGTCTCCAGCAAGCTGGACGAGCTGATGGACTTCAGCCGCCGCAGCAGCCGTGAGTCCGCGGAGCAGGCCGAGCGCACCGAGCAGGAGGCTCAAGGTTGGGTGGGCGCCATGATCGCGGTGGGGATCGCGCTGGGGCTCTTGTTGTGCACGGTCGTCGCCTGGCTGATCTCGCGGCCGCTGGCGGAGGCGGTGCAAGTGGCCAATCGCATCGCCGAAGGAGATCTGACGGTCCGCATCGAAGTGAGGGGAGAGGACGAGACGGGCCTGCTGCTGAAGGCGATGCAAGGAATGACGGAGAGGCTGGCACGAGTGCTCAGTGAGGTGAGGGATGGAGCGGTGGCGCTGACGTCGGCGGCCAATCAGGTATCGGCCTCGTCGCAGAGCCTGTCGCAGGGAACCAGCGAGCAGGCCAGCAGCGTGGAGGAGACGACGGCGAGCTTGGAGGAGATGAGCGCGACGATTGAGCAGACCAGCCAGAACAGCCGGCAGATGGAGCAGATGGCGGTGCAGGGAGCCGAGCACGCCAGCAAGAGCGGGCAGGCGGTGAAGGAGACGGTGGAGGCGATGGAGGTGATAGCGGGGAAGATCAGTGTGGTGGAGGAGATC
>NZ_JBJMQP010000126.1:0-1622 GCF_045802625.1 Hyalangium sp.
GATGCCCAGCGAGCGCAGGTGGAGGGCGAGCTGGTTGGCGCGGGAGTTGAGCTGGCGGTAGGTGAGGGTGCTGCCCTCGAAGCTCACGGCCGGGGCGTCCGGGGTGCGCTCCACCTGGGCCTCGAAGAGCTGGTGGGCGGTGGCGGCGGGGCGCTCCACACGCGTGTCGTTCCACTCCACCAACATCCGCTGCCGCTCGTCCTGTCCGAGCATGGACAGCTGCGAGAGGCGCTGCTCGGGCGAGGAGACGGCCGTCCGCAGCAGGGTGTGCAGCTGGCCCATCATCCGCTCGATGGTGCCGGCGTCGAACAGGTCCGTGCTGTACTCGCAGACGCAGGCCAGCCCCTGCTCCGTGTCGTCGAACGACAACGTGATGTCGAACTTCGCGGTCTGGTGATCCACCGGGATCTGCCGCAGGGTCAGATCCGTCAGCTCCAGCCGCGTCTGGGGCTGGTTCTGCAGGACGAGCTTCACCTGGAAGAGCGGCGCGTGGCCGAGGCTGCGCTCGGGGTTGAGCTCACGCACCAGCTCCTCGAAGGGCACGTCCTGGTGGGCGTAGGCGCCCAGAGCGGCCTCGCGCACGCGGCCGATCAACTCACGGAAGGTGGGGTCTCCTTCCAGCTTCGTGCGCATGACGAGCTGGTTGATGAAGAAGCCGATGAGGCCCTCGGTCTCCGCGTGGGTGCGGTTGGCGACGTCGGTGCCGACCACGATGTCCGTCTGTCCGGAGTAGCGGGCCAGGAGCACATCGAAGGCCGCCAGCAGCGTCATGAACAGCGTGACGCCCTCGCGCTGGCTCAACGCCTTGATTCCCTCGGAGAGCTCCTTCGGCAGCACGAACCCGTAGTTCTCGCCGCGGAAGGTGCGCGCGGGCGGGCGAGGCCTGTCGGTGGCCAGCTCCAGCAGCTGCGGGATGCCGGCGAGCTGCTGCTTCCACCAGGCGAGCTGACCGGCGAGCACCTCGCCCTCCAGCCAGTTGCGCTGCCAGGCCGCGAAGTCCACGTACTGCACGGACAGCTCGGGCAGGGGCGAGGCGCGGCCGGTGGTGAACGCCGCGTACAGGGCGGCCACCTCGCGGATGAGGATGCCCATGGACCAACCGTCCGAGATGATGTGGTGCATCGTTAGCAGCAGCACGTGCTCACGCTCGGTCAGCTTCAACAGGGTGACGCGCAACAGCGGGCCACGGGACAGGTTGAAGGGCCGCTTCGCCTCGGTGACGGCGAGGCGCTTGGACTCCGCATCGCGCTCGGCCTCCGCGACGGACGTCAGGTCCACCACGTGGAGGCGCAGCGAGATGTCCGTGGCGATGCGCTGCCGCGTCACGTTCTGCTCGTGATGGAACGTCGCGCGCAGACCCTCGTGACGGCGGATGACCTCGTTGAAGCTCTTCTCCAGCGCCGCCACGTCCAGCGTGCCCTCCAGCCGGAGCGCGGCGGGCATGTTGTAGAGCGGGCTGTCCGGCTCGAGCCGGTCGAGCACCCACAGGCGCTGCTGGGCGAAGGAGAGCGGGAGGGACTCGCCGCGCGGGTGGGGCCGCAGCGGGGGGACCTGCAAGCCGTGCCCGGCGCGGTGGGCCGCTTCGACCCGAGTCGCCAGTCCGGCCACCGTGCGCGCCTCGA
>NZ_JBJMQP010000127.1:0-68284 GCF_045802625.1 Hyalangium sp.
ACCCACGGGTCAGGCTTATCGGACAGTCCAGCCCAGCCCCCGAGGCGGCGCATAACCCCGCGAAAAGAGAGGGGCCGTCATCCCGGCTTCGGGAGGTTCTCGAGGGCCGAGCACAGCGGGCAGGGGGTGGGGGTGTGGGGCGTGTCGCGGCGGTGCGCGTCCAGCAGCGCGCGGGAGACCTCGGCCAGCTCGCGGCGCACCTCGCGGCGGGCGCCCTTCACCCGGGCAATGCGCAGGTCGTCATAGCGGGTGGTCTGGTGGCGCAGCCAGGCGATCACCGCGGCCTCGGCGCGGCGCTCCACGGGGATGCGCTCGGTGCGCGCCACGGTGCCGCTGCCCACGGGGGCCGCGTGCGCCGTCACCACCACGGCCAGCCGCTTGGCGTGGGCGGTGAAGGTGGGCGCGAAGGCGAGGAAGCGCAGCACGGCGTTGGCGAAGTCCACCTCGTACTCGGCCTGCTCGCGCTCGCGGCGGGCCTGATCCGAGGCGCGGCGCTTCGCATAGGCGGGGGTGGCGCGCTCCACCTCGAGCTCCGCCCGGGCGGCGGTGATGTGAGCCTCGGGGGCCCAGACGCCCCGGGAGAACGTCTTGCGGCCCTTCTTCTCCACCACTGTCCAGGTGGGCCCGGCGGCCTTCACGCGGCGGGTGAGCCCCGCATCACCAGGAGGCAACAGCGCCCAGCCGGCGGGCGGAGTGAGGAGGGTGCCATCCGGCGCGCGCACGCGCCGCGGATCCGAGGTGGGAGCGACAGTCAGGGAGTCAGGCATGGGACAAGAGCGCGGCTGCATAGCGCACCCGGAGTCAGTCGGGGAAGCACGGGGGCGTCGCAACCTGATAAATGGCCGCCACGCTCGCGCCCGCGTACCCTCTCCTGACCCAGCCGCCATGTCCCTCCTCAGGCTCACCTTCCTTGGCACCTCGGCCGCGCAGCCCACGCTGCACCGCAACCTCTCGGGGCTGGCGGTGAAGGTGGACACGGACCTGCTGCTCTTCGACTGTGGCGAGGGCAGCCAGCGGCAGATGGTGCGCTTCGGCACCGGCTTCACCGTGGAGGCCGCCTTCTTCACCCACTTCCACGCGGACCACTACCTGGGAATCATCGGCTTTCTGCGCACGCTGGGGATGATGGGCCGCGAGCACCCCATGCACCTCTATGGCCCGCCCACGGCCAAGCGCATGCTGCACCAGGCGGTGTACCTGGGCGTGGAGGCGCTGGCCTTCCCGGTGGAGATCCACGAGCTGAGGGACGGCGACAGCGTGCGGCGCAACGGCTACACGGTGCACGCGGTGGGCGTGGAGCACGGCATCAACGCGCTCGGGTACGTGCTGGCGGAGGACGACCGGCCCGGGCGCTTCTACGTGGAGAAGGCCAAGGCGCTGGGGGTGCCCTCGGGGCCGGACTTCGGCAAGCTGCAGCGCGGCGAGCCGGTGACGCTGGCCGACGGCACCACGGTGCGGCCCGAGGACGTGCTGGGAGCGGCGCGCCGCGGGCGGCGGCTGGTCATCTCCGGGGACACCCGGCCGTGCGCCGCGCTGACGCGGGCGGCCAAGGACGCGGACCTGCTCATCCACGAGTCCACCTTCAGCGATGACGAGCAGGAGCGGGCGCAAGGCACGCGGCACTCCACGGCTCGCGAGGCGGCGCGGGTGGCGCACGAGGCGGGCGCCCAGCGCCTCATCCTCACGCACCTGTCCAGCCGGCACGACACCGACCCCTCGAAGCTGCTCGTGCAGGCGCGCGAGGAGTTCAAGGGGCCGGTGGAGGTGGCCCATGACGGGCTCACCGTGGAAGTGCCGCTGCGCGACTGAGCGCGGCACCGGGCTCGCGGGGGCTGCCTACTGGATCGTCTGAGCGGCCTCGGTCTCCCAGGCCTTGGCCGTCTCGGGGTCCGCCTTCTGGATCAGCTTCCACTCCATGGCGAGGTCGCGGCTGGTGGAGGTGGAGGCGGCGAGCTCGGCATCCGCGCCGGTGTTGGTGTCATGGGCGCCCTTGGACTCGACGCGCGACTGCTTGAGGAACTCCACCGAGCACTGGCCCGGGCCCTTCTCGATGCCGCGCACCAGGTAGCGCGCGTACGAGGTGCCCAGGGACGAGGGCGCGCCCTCCATCTGGAAGTCCGTCGTCATCTCGAAGCCGCCCTTGGCCTCCGTGAAGGTGTACTCCTCATCGGTCAGCACCTCCTTGGCCTTGGGCCACACCTCGGACAGGGGCCTGCGGAAGACATAGGTGCTCGCCTTCTCTTGGAGATACGTCTCCCGTCGGTTGGCGGCACAGCCCGTGGTGAGGGCCAGGGTGGCCAGCAGCAGCAGCGTGGTGGACCCAAGCGGGGACTTCATCAGCGTCATGGTTTGGCTCCAGGGTTGGAGAGAGATGCCCCTCCGTTCAATCATGGGCCTCCCCCCGAGCCAAGAGACCCGCAGCGCGAGCATTCAGCGAGCCTCGGAGGCGGGTGCCCTGTCTTCGAGAAATTCCAGCAACAGCGTCGCCACCTGCTCGGGCGCCTCCAGGGGCGCGAAGTGGCCGACTCCCGGCAGGTAGCGCACGAGCGGCGGGTGCTCGAACCAGGGCTCGAGCTCATAGGTGAGCTCACGCCCCAGGGCGATGTCCTCCTCGGCCCAGAGGAGCAGGAAGGGAGCGCGAATGCGCGGGTAGCCGCGGAGCAACTTCCGCAGGCCCCAGGGCGTCAGCGCGCCGCGGAGGCTGTTGCGGTAGTAGGCGAGCGCCGCGCGAGCAGCCTCCGGCTTGGCGAAGTTCTCCGCGTAGGGCTTCAAGCGCTCCTCGGAGACGCGGGACTTGTCCACCAGGGCGCGGCGGATGGCGCGCGGCACGGCGGCGCCCCCGTGCTGGGAGAGCCTGCGCTCGGGCAGCCACGGCAGCTGGAAGAAGAACATGTACCAGGAGCGCGCCAGCTGGGCCGGGTTCCACATGCGCCGGGCCATCACCCTCGGGTGGGGAGCGTTGATGACGGCCAGGCGGTCCACCACCTCGGGGTGCTGGGCGGCCAGGTGGTAGGCGATGACTCCGCCCCAGTCGTGCCCCACCACGTGCGCGGGCCGGCTTGGCTGGAGGTACCGCGCGAGCTGGTAGATGTCCGCCGCCAGCGTGTCCAGGTCATACCCATACTTGGGGCGATCCGTGCCGCCGTAGCCGCGCAGGTCCGGCGCCACCGCTCGGAAGCCCGCGGCGCCGAGCACCGGGAGCACCTCGCGCCAGCTCTCGGACAGCTCCGGGAAGCCATGCAGGAGGAGGACGAGCGGGCCATTGGCGGGCCCCGCCTCCAGCGCCTGCAT
Source organism: Hyalangium sp. (assembly GCF_045802625.1). NCBI lineage: Bacteria > Pseudomonadati > Myxococcota > Myxococcia > Myxococcales > Archangiaceae > Hyalangium > Hyalangium sp. The sequence continues at coordinate 3,292 of NZ_JBJMQP010000127.1, forward strand.
GCGCAGGGACGGCAGAGGGATGGACAGCGACGCGAGTGGAACCATGAAGGCTGAACCTAACCGCCCCGGGTTCGCCGCGGGCAGCGGGAATGGCGGGACGTCCTCCGCCATACAAGCGAAGTGCCGAGGACTGACGCATCGCCATGTAGCCAGCACAGGCCGGGTGAGCCAGAGTGCGCGCCCTCGCCCCGATGTCCGGGGTGGATTCATGACAGGTGTCTCGATGCAACGTGTCCGCTGTGCCCTCTCGGCGGTGGTTCTCCTGGCCTGTGTGGCGGGCTGCACCCATCGCGCTCCCGACTCGGCGCCCTCCGCTTCTTCCACGGTTGTGTACGTCGCCCGCCGGGTGCGGACGCTGGACCCCTCCCGCCCGGTGGCCGAGGCGCTCGCCGTGCGTGATGGCAAGGTGCTCGCGACCGGCACCCGCGACGAGGTGCTCTCCGCCGCGGGCAGTGACGCACGCGTGGTGGACCTCGGGGACGCCACCGTGGTCCCGGGCCTCACCGATGCCCATGGCCACCTCTCGGGGCTGGGCCGGGCCCTCTCCGCCGTCGCGCTCGTGGGGACGAGCTCCCGCCAGGAGGTGCTCGAGCGCCTGAAGTCCGCGCCTCACTCCGCCTTCCAGGGAGACTGGCTCATTGGCCTCGGGTGGGATCAGAACGACTGGCCGGAGAAGGCCTTCCCTGCTCGCGCCGAGCTGGATGTGCTCTGGCCCTCCACGCCCGTGGCCCTGTCACGCATCGACGGCCACGCGCTCTGGGTCAATGGCGAGGCCCTCCGCCGCGCCCATATCACCCGGGACACGCCGGACCCTCAGGGCGGGCGCATCCACCGAGGCCCCGACGGCGAGCCCACCGGTGTCCTCGTCGACAACGCGATGGATCTCGTCGACGCGGTCATGCCTCCGCCCACGGACGAGCAGTTCGAGGCGCAGCTCTCCGCGGCGCTCGCCACGTGTGCCAGGAACGGGATGACGGGTGTCCATGACGCGGGCATGAGCCTGCGCACCTTCAACCTGCTCAAGCGCTGGGACGCCGAGGGCCGTCTCCCCTTGCGCGTCTACGCCATGGCGGACGGCATGGGCCCCGACCGGGAGAAGTACCTCGAGCTGGGCCCCTTCCAGGGCAACAAGCTCACGATGCGCGCTGTGAAGTTCCTGATGGACGGAGCGCTCGGCAGCCGCGGCGCGGCGCTCCACGAGCCCTACCGTGACGAGCCCTCCCAGCGCGGCCTGCTCCTGCTCAGCCCCGAGGAGTACGAGGCGCGGGTGCGTGCTTTCATCGGCCGGGGCTTCCAGGTGGCCACGCACGCCATCGGCGATCGGGCCAACACGCTTGTCCTCGATACGCTGCTGCGCGTGGCTGGCCCCGAGGGCGTACGCTCCGGGCGCCACCGCATCGAGCACGCCCAGGTGTTACGCCTGGAGGACATCACCCGGCTGGGCGCCAATGGCTTCATCGCCAGCGTGCAGCCCACCCACGCCACCAGCGACATGCCGTGGGCCGAGGCGCGCCTGGGGCCCGAGCGCATCCGCGGCGCCTACGCATGGCAGCGCCTCAAGGCCGCGGGCGCTCCGCTGGCGCTCGGCAGCGACTTCCCGGTGGAGCGGCCGGACATGCTCGCGGGCCTCTACGCCGCGCGCACCCGGCAGGATGCGGCGGGCCAGCCGCCGGGCGGGTGGTTCCCGGATCAGCGCCTCAGCGGAGAAGAGGCGCTCGAGGGCTTCACCGTGGGCAACGCCTACGCCTCCTTCGCGGAGAAGGTGCGCGGCCGGCTCCAGCCGGGCCTGGACGCGGACTTCGTTGCCCTCTCGGTGGATCCGGTGGACGCGCCGCCCGCGGACCTCCTCAAGGGCCAGGTGCTGCGCACCGTCGTCGGCGGCGCCGAGCTCTACAGCGCCTCCAAGCCCTGAGGCCCAGCGCGCTACTGCGCGACCTCCAGTGGCAGCTCGAGCGTGAAGGTGGCCCCCTGGCCCGGGCCGGCGCTGCTGCACGAGAGCCGGCCCTTCATCTCTTCGGCCGCCAGCGCGCTGATGTGCAGGCCAAAGCCGTGGCCCTCCTTCTTGGTGGTAAAGCCCTGGGTGAAGATGCGCGGCAGGTTCTCCGGGGCGATGCCCACCCCGTTGTCGCTCACCTCGATGCGCAGCTGGGCGGACTCGGGCACTTGCTGCACGCGGATGATCAGGCGCTTGCCCTGCGCCTGCCCCGCGCTGGCCACCAGCGCGTGCCGCGCGTTGCTCAGCAGGTTGATGAGGATCTGCAGCAGCTTGTGCCGATCCACGAGCACCCGAGGCACCTGGGCGTAGTCGCGCTCGATGTGGATGCCCAAGCGCTCGAAGGAGATGGCGTGCAGGCGCAGCGCCTCGTCGATGAGCTGCGGAACGGACATCTCCTCCACTGCCCCCGCGGTCCGCGCGTGCTTCTGCTGCATGCTGACGATGGACTTGATGTGCTCGACGCTCTCGGCCAGCGCTCCCATCTCCTGGAGCACGGCCTCGCGCTCCTCCTCGAGCTGCTCGGCCACGGCGATGAAGTACTGGGGGAGCTTCTGGCCCTGCGGATCACCCGTCAGAAAGCCGCCGACGTCCGCGGCGTGCTCGCGCAGCAGGCGCGTGGCCTTGAGCAGGCCGGTGAGGCGGGACTTGCGCAGCCGGTCCGTGACGAGCGCGGTGGAGATGTTCACGCTGTTGAGCGTGTTGCCCACGTTGTGGAGCACGCCGGTGGCAATCTCCGCCATGCCCGCCTGGCGCGAGACATCCACCAGGGTGCGGTGCATCTCTCCCAGCCGGGCCTCCGCCTCCTTGCGGGGCGTGACGTCGCGGCTGAAGAGGGTCAGCCCCACGGCCCGCCCGCCCTCGTCGAGGATGGGGTTGATGCTGACGTCCACGACGATGCGGCCACTCGGGGTAGGGATCTCCTCCTCCAGGCGCAGGCTCTGGCCCTGCATCACCTGGGCGAGCCGAGGCCCCCAGACCTTGCCCAGCACTCCCCCGCCCTGCGGGAAGAGCGGCTGTCCCATGGGGAGCTCCATCCCGAAGCTCTCCTGGAACACCCGCCTGGTGGCCGTATTGGCGGCGAGCACCCGCCCCTCCATGTCCAGGGAGAGCACGACGTCGTCGGTGCTCTCGATGAGGGTGCTGAGCTTGCGCTCGCTCTCACGCAGCTCCCTCAGCGTCCGCTCCAGCGAGGCCTGCGCCGAGTCCCGCGCGATCCCGTGCAGGGCGGCCAGCCCCCACGACCCCACGAGCGAGACGCTGGCGAAGAGGTGCATGAACCAGAGATCGGTAAGCTCCTCGGCGGGGAGGCCCAGGTGCATGCGGTAGAGGGGGTGGGCCACGCCCAGGCTCGCTACCAGCAGGAGCGTGATGGGCAGGGCCCAGCGTGGCCTCGTCAGGTACACGGCGAGCGCGGGGAGCAGCATGGCCGCGGCGTGCGCTCCGCCATAGGGGGTGTGGAGCGTGAAGATGCCCGCCACCATCCCCACCGACAGCGTCACCAGCAACAGCATGGCCGGGGCCTCGGGCCGCCGGGCCCTGCGCGCCAGCAGCAGCGTCCCCAGGTAGCCCAGCTCGACGAGGATCGCCGTCACGCGCGTGGCCTTTGACGCCGACGTCCCCAGCGACCACAGCACGAACAGCAGGTCGAACAGGAGCAGGAAAGAGGCGGCGCCCACCATGACCCGGTGGCGGACGAGCTCCAAGGGGGGAGCCTCTCTCAAGGGCTGTGAGAGCAGGGAGTCGAGCCGCTCGAGGAACCAGGAGCGAGCCTCGGACCGCCGGGGGCGCTGCGCCTGCGCCCTGGAGGGCTCTGGGGCGGGCGGGGGAGGTTGAGCGGAGGAAGACGTTGCCATGAAGAGTGAGGCGCTTACTTCGGTGCGCCGGGTGCCTTCTCCGCTTTTCGCAGCCGGGCGTAGAGCTTGATCATCGTGTTCAGGCGGCAGAACGTGACGTGCTGCGCGCGCTCGAAGCCCTTGCGAGTCACCTCGACCTTGATGGGCTTGCCGGGGATGCAGTCCAGCGTGAGCGACACGGGCGTGTTGCCCTGATCGTTGCCATCCACGCGCACCGAGGCGCTCGCGGGCTCGGCCTCCACCACCAGGATGGCGGCACCCTCGAAGGACGCGGCCTGCTCGGTGATCGCCTCCTCCGGATCCACCGACGGCGCCGGGGTGTCGAGCACTGGCGCGATCGTCTTGTAAGTCGTTTGGATGGCCGCCTCGGCCACCGGCCGCTGCTCCTGGAACGAGCGGGTGAGCTCCGGCAGCACGAACAGCACCGCCGTCATCAGCCCGAAGCCCGCAGCCCCCAGCCGCAGCGCGGCGGCCACGTTCCAGGCGCCCCCCTCCGTCGAGGGCAGGAACGTGCCCACCTTCTCCTTCGGCTCCTGGTGGACTGACACCGTCCCGTGCGAGCCCGTGCGCCCCGAAGGGCCGGCTCCAGGCTCCGGCGGTGCATCCCCCGGGAGCTGGAGGTTGGAGAAGCGCGACTGGACGTGCTCGACCTCCTGGGAGCGCCCCATCAGGGCGTCCTTCATCTCGTCACTGCCCTGCTCACCCTCGGGCGACAGTAAGTCCTTCTTGGGCTGCTGCGCGTTGCTCACGTTTCTGCTCCCCGCCCCTCAGGCTCAACCACCCACCACTCGGAAGACCTCGCGCAGCGTCGTCACCCCGGCGCGCGCGCGCTCCACTCCCGCCGCCAGCAGCGGCACCATCCCCTCCTTCATGGCGATCTCCTGCAGCCGCGGCGTGGGGACCTTGGTGTTGATCGCGTCGCGGATGGCCGGAGAGACGGGCAGCATCTCGTAGATGGCGGTGCGGCCCAGGAACCCGCTGCCACCGCACTTCTGGCACCCCACCGCGCCATAGAAGGTGCCGCTGGCCAGCCCCACCGAGTCCAGCCGGGCCACCTCCTCCGGGCTGATCGTCGTGGGCGCGCGGCAGTGCGGGCACAGCGCTCGCACCAGACGCTGGGAGATGGTGGCCACCGTGGCGGACGCCAGCAGGAAGGGCTCCACCCCCATCTCGATGAGGCGGTTGAACACGCCCGAGGCCGAGTTCGCGTGGATGGTGGTGAGGATGAGGTGGCCGCTCAGGCCCGCCTGGATGGCGGTGCGCGCCGTCTCCGGGTCGCGGATCTCCCCCACCATGATGACGTTCGGATCCTGGCGCAGCACCGAGCGCAGGCCCTGGGCGAAGGTGAAGCCCTGCTCGGCGTTGACCTGCGTCTGCGCGAAGAGGGGCACGTCGAACTCGACGGGATCCTCGATGGTGGCGATGCGGGTGAGCTCGCCACGAGACTCCTTGATGTAGCCGAGCGAGGCATACAGCGACGTCGTCTTGCCGCTGCCGGTGGCGCCCGCCACGAAGACGACGCCCTGGGGCAGCCCGAGGATGTGCTGGTACTTCTCCCGCAGCGAGGCCGGGAAGCCGATGGCGGTGAGCTTGGGCAGCCGCACGCCGGTGCGGGCGATGCGCAGCGCCACGGCCTCGCCATGGTTGGTGGGCAGCACGGAGACGCGGATGTCCGCGGGCCCCTCCTGGGTGGAGAGCGCGAAGTGCCCATCCTGGGGCTTGTCCAGCTTGTAGAGCGTGAGCTTGGAGAGCACCTTGATGCGGTTGATCAGGCGCGGGTGGTGCTCGCGGGGGAAGGTGAGCACCTCCTCCAGCACGCCATGGACGCGGAACGCGATGCGCGTGCCCGCCTCCAGCGGGTGGATGTGCACGTCGCTGGCGCCCAGGCGGATGGCCCCGTCCATCAACGTCCCCATGAAGGCGATGATGTCCGGATCCGGCGTGGAGGCGACGGTGCGCAGGTACTGGCCCAGCTCCACCAGCATCTCGCGCACGGCGATGGCCACGTCCTCGTTGACCACCTCCAGCGGAGACAGGGCCGGGCGCTTCGCCAGCGGCGGAGGCGCGCGGCGCGCCACGTTGGCCACCAGCCCACCCCCGATGGCCAGGGCCACCGTCAGCCCCGCGCTCAGGAACACCAGCGGCGTGAGCGCGGTGTGGAGGTACTGCCCGCCGACCTTCAGCGCGGGCTCCAGGCCCAGCGACACGTGGCGGAGCACAAAGGAGGCGATACCGGCCACGAGGACCCCTCCAGCGAGGGTCCAAAGCCCGCGGGTGGCCTTGCTCATCAGCGCAGTCATGGGATGGGGGAAACCCTACCACCCGAGTGCCGTCCATTCCATCCAGCGGCGGGCCCGTATGAGCGGCCAGCCGAGCAGGCCCTCCGGCTCCACGGCCATCGTCCTCCAAGGGCTCCAGGAGATTGGGGTTCGGAAGGGGCTCGGTGTATCAAGCCCCCTGAGGGGAGAACACCATGCAACCCGTTGAGCAGAAGAAGAAGACCTCGCCGTGGCTCTATGTCGGCATCGGCTGCGGAGTCCTGCTGCTGCTGGGCATCGGCGGCACGGTGGCCGCCGTCATGTTCGGCGTCAGCAAGATCAAAGAGATGAAGGAGGACATGGCCAACCCCATCACGCGCACCGAGAGGGTGAAGAAGATGCTGGGCGCACAGGCGCTGCCTGACGGCTACAACGCCATCATGGCGCTCAGCGTGCCCATGGTCATGGACACCGCCATCCTCAGCACCCGTCCCTTCGAGGCCCCCGCGAAGCACCGGAAGGAGAAGGGAGACGAGCGCATCTTCATGTACTTCCACCTCAAGGCCTCCACGATGAACGACCGGGAGCAGCTCACGGCCTTCATGGAGGGGCGCTCGGATGATCCCTCCGTGCTCGCCCGCAACAACATCCACATCAACACCCGGGAGATCATCGGCCGCGGGGTGCTCCAGCTCGACGGGCGCCGCCTGCTCTACCTCGCCCAGCGGGGAGAGGTGGAGAGCCAGGGGACAAAACCGGGCGCTGGGCTGACCGCCGTCGTCCTCTTCGACTGCCCCGACCAGACCACGCTCCGCACGGGGATGTGGATGGCACCGGATCCGTCGCCCCAGGCTCCGATCGAGCAGCTCGACCTGAAGGGCACCCCGGGCGACCCAGAGGCCGTGAAGGCCTTCATGGCTCACTTCAACCCGTGCCAGGAGAGCTGAAGATGAGCGAGCCCAAACCCGCGCTCTACATCGTCACCATCGAGGTGGCCCCCAGCGCCGAGGACACCTGGAACCAGTGGCACGAGCAGGTCCACGTCCCCGAGGTGCTACGCCAGCCAGGCTTCGTCTCGTGCCGCAAGTGGAAGGACACCACCGCCGCGGACGATGGCTGGGCGCGCTACGTGTGCCACTACGAGCTGACCGGACCCGACGCCCTGGAGCGCTACACCGCCAGCGAGGCGGCCCGGCGCCTCCGGGAAGAGTCCGAGCTCCGCTTCGGCTACGTCACCCGCCACCGGCGGCAGATCTACTCCGAGGTGGCGCGGTTCGAGGTGGACTCAGACGCGGACACGGACGCGGACGCCTCCGAGTAGCCCGCTCCCCGCGAGGCCTCTCCACCGCGGAGAGGCCCCGGGGCGCGGATCAGGTCTCGACGGAGAGCTTCACGTCGATGTTGCCGCGCGTGGCCTTCGAGTACGGGCACACCTCGTGAGCGGTGTGCATGAGCTTCTCGGCCTCCTCCTTGGACAGGCCCGGCATCTTGCCCTTCAGCTCCACCGCCAGCCCGAAGCCGCCGTCCGGCGTCTTGCCGATGGTGACCGCCGCGGTGATGCTCGCGTCCTTCACGTTCTTGCCCGCCTTGCCCGCCACCAGCCGCAGCGCGCTCTCGAAGCACGAGGAGAAGCCCGCCGCGAAGAGCTGCTCGGGGTTGGTCATCGCCCCGCCCGCACCTCCCAGCTCCTTGGGCATCGACAGCTTCATGTCCACCACGCCGTCCGAAGAGCGGACCTGGCCGTTACGGCCTCCCTGGGTGGTGGCGGTGGCGGTGTACAGCGGGGTGATGGTGACAGGAGCCATGACGGTTTCCTCGATTCACTTCGGGTAGGGGGTGCCGGCAGCTAAGGCGCCCCCGAAGTAGTGAGGATCCCCACCGCTTGCAACCGAATCCGCGCGGAAATGTCGATCAGAACCCCGGGGGCCGCTCGCTCGCGACACCCGAGGCGCGCTCCAGCGCGATGCCGACTCGCCCCAGCGTGCCCTCGTCGAAGAGCCGTCCGATCAACGTCACCCCATGCGGCACCCGCCGCTTCGGCGAGAACTTCGGCAACGGCCGAGCCGGATCCGGCGCCCAGTCACTGCGGGCCTCGCCCACCTCGACGAAGCCGGTGCGCAGCGTCAGCGACGGGTGGCCCGTGAAGTTCGTCAAAGTCAGCATGTCCTCTTGCAGCGACGGCACCAGGAGCAGGTCCACCTCGCCCATGACTCGCGCCATCTCCTGCGCCACCTTGCGCCGCAGCCGGTCCGCCTGGATCAAATCCACCGCCGAGAGGAAGCGCGCCTGGCGGAAGAGGTTCGGCCACGCGTCCGCCACCTGCATCTTCAGCGCGTCCACGCCGTGGCTGAGCGTGAGCTCCTCGAAGGCCGCCGCCGCCTCGGCGAAGAGGATGAGGCTCAGGGCGCTGTTGTACGGCCAGTCCGGCAGGTGGACCTCGGTCAGCGTCAGCCCCAGCCGCTTCAACGTCTCGAGCGCCGCCCGGTCCACCTCCGTCGCCGGGCTCTTGTCCATCCAGCCCGGGAAGTAGCCCACGCGCAGCCCCTTCACGCCCGCGGTGGCGTCGAAGTCGAGCTTGCTCGGCACGCTGGCCACGTCTCCCGCGTCCGGCCCGGTGAGCGCCGAGAGCACCAGCAGCGTGTCCTCCACGCCGCGCGCCATGGGCCCCAGCTTGTCCAGGGACCAGCACAGCGTCATCGCCCCCGTGCGCGGCACCCGGCCATAGGTGGGCCGCAGCCCGGTGATTCCGCAGCGCATGGACGGAGAGACGATGCTCCCACCCGTCTCGCTGCCCAGCGAGAACCCCACCAGCCCCGCCGCCGTCGCCGCCCCCGGCCCCGCGCTGCTGCCCGACGAGCCCTCCTCCAGCAGCCACGGGTTCTTCGTCTGGCCGCCGAACCAGATGTCATTGAGCGCCAGCGCGCCCAGGCTCAGCTTGGCCACCAGCACCGCCCCCGCGCGGTGCAACCGGTCCACCACCGTGGCGTCCGTGGTGGGCACCCGGTCGCGGAACGGCTCGGCGCCATACGTCGTCGGGATGCCCGCGGTGTCCACCAGATCCTTCGCGCCCCAGGGAATGCCGTGCAGCGGGCCGCGATACTTGCCCGCGGCGATCTCCGCATCCGCGCGCCTGGCCTGCGCGAGCGCCAGCTCCGGCGTCAGGGTGATGACGCACCGCAGCTTCGGATCGAAGCGCCGCAGCCGCTCCAGGTAGATGTTCGTGAGCCGCTCGGAGGTCAGCGCCCGGGATTCGATCCAGCGCGAGAGCGCCGTGACGGGAGCGAACGCGATGTCCTCGTCCTTCGCTGGCAACGGCCCAGCCCCCCCCTTGCTCCGCACGAACCGGTCGCGCGCCGCGCCGGCCTTCAACCCAGGGAGCGTTGGATCCCACCGGGAGGCCGGAGCGAGCGTCGGCTCCAGCGCCACCTTGCGAGGCCCGGTGCGCGCCTCGTACACCGGCGCCATGGACTTGCTCCAGTTGCTGGCCGCCTGGGCTCGCTCCGCGGGGGTGAGCTGCACCTGCACCAGCTTCTCCGCCTCGGCGAAGGTGGCCGCGCTCACCCCCGGCCCCACGGAGGGTCCAGTCCCAAACGCTGGCGGAGCCCCCGGCGGAGGGGCCGCGGAAGCCCCTGCATCGGGAGCAGCCGCCTCAGCGGTTGTCCCCGCGGTGACAGCGCTTGCGACTCCCAGCGCGGTGTGGGTCAAGAACTGCCTGCGAGAGTGGGGCATGGAATTTTCTCGTAGAGGCGCGCGTGTCATCATGGCTCTCGTGAGAGAGATCCAATGAATCCGCCCGCGCCCAATAGGGATGGGGTTGAATTCGGCGGTCGCCGACTCCAGATTGAGTGGGATGGAAGATTCCGGACAGTTGCGCACATCCATTGACGCAGCACGGATCCAGGGCCTCTCCCAAGCCATGGTACGCATCCTGACGCACAGAGGCCGCCCCGCTCGGAGCTGAAATGATGGAGAAGAGTCGAGCCACGGCCCAGCCGCCAGCTGAGAAGCAACCGGTCGATGTCCAGAAACGGGTCTGGGCCGCGGAAGAGCGTGCGCGCATGATCATCGAGAGCGTGCGCGACTATGCCATCTTCATGCTCGACCCACAGGGCATCATCACGAGCTGGAACACCGGCGCCGAGCGCATCAAGGGCTACACGGCGGAGGAGATCATCGGCCAGCCCCTCAGCCGCTTCTACACGCCGGAGGATCTCCAGCGCGGCCTGCCCCAGCGGCTGCTGCGCACCGCCCTGGAGGAGGGGCGCGTCGAGAGCGAGGGCTGGCGCGTGCGCAAGGATGGGACCCGCTTCTGGGCGGACGTGATCATCACGGCCATCTGGGACGCCTCCGGGACGCTGGTCGGGTTCTCGAAGGTCACGAGGGATCTCACCGAGCGCCGGCACACGGAGGAGCAGCTGCGCCTGAGCGAGGAGCGCTTCCGCCTGCTCGTCGAGGGCGTGAAGGACCACGCCATCTTCATGCTGGATCCCACGGGCCGGGTGCTCACCTGGAACCCCGGCGCCGAGCGCCTGAAGGGCTACCGCCCGGAGGAGATCATCGGCCAGCACTTCCGCCGCTTCTACCCGGAAGAGGACATCCGGGCCGGCAAGTGCGAGCGGGAGCTCGAGGTGGCGCTGCGCGAGGGACGCTTCGAGGAGGAGGGCTGGCGGCTGCGCAAGGACGGCTCGCGGTTCTGGGCGAGCGTCGTCCTCACCTCGCTCCACGACTCCGTGGGGCACCACATTGGCTTCGCCAAGGTGACGCGCGACCTGACCGATCGCCGCAGGATGGAGGAAGAGCGCTTGCGGCTGGCGCATGCGGAGGAGTCGGTGCGCCTCCGGGACGAGTTCCTGTCCATCGCCTCGCATGAGCTGAAGACGCCGCTCACCGCGCTTCAGCTCCAGCTCCACAGCCTGCGCGAGCGGCTGGAGAAGCTCGACTCCAAGCTGGCCGGCAAGCTCGACCGGGCCTCCCGGAGCAGTGAGCGCCTGGGCGATCTCGTGGAGTCGCTGCTGGACGTCTCGCGCATCGCGACCGGACGGTTCGATCTCCAGCCCCAGAGGTTCGATCTCGCCGAAGCGGTGCGCGAGATCTGCGAGCGCATCCGGGATGTCGCCACGAAGGCCGGGTGTGAGCTCATCCTCCAGGCGGACCAGCCCCTCATGGGCACGTGGGACCGGCTCCGCCTGGAGCAGGTGCTGAACAACCTGCTGTCCAACGCCATCAAGTACGCGGCCGAGACGCCCATCCGGGTGTCGCTCGCCCAGGAGGGCGAGACCGCGGTGCTCGAGGTCAGTGACAAGGGCCCGGGGATCGCCGAGGCGGCCTTCTCGCGCATCTTCGACCGCTTCGAGCGGGCGGCCGAGATACGGCACCACGGCGGGCTGGGGCTCGGCCTCTACGTCGTCCGCGAGATCGTCAAGGCCCACAATGGAATGGTGACCGTGCGCAACCTCCCCGAGGGAGGCGCCTGCTTCACCGTCCGCCTGCCCATCCCCTCCGGGGCCCCCGCCCAGGAGCCCACCCCCCAGACGGAGGAGTTGCACTGATGTCCCCCCACCGAGTCCTGGTCGTCGAGGACGATCTGGAGATCCGCGAGAGCCTGATGGAGATCCTCGAAGACCACGGGTACGAGCCGGTCGGCGCCGAGAACGGGCTCGAGGCCCTGGACAAGCTGCGCGCCTCCCTCCAGCAGCCGTGCCTCATCGTGCTGGATCTCATGTTGCCCAAGATGGACGGCCGGGCCTTCCGTCAGGAGCAGCTCCGCACCCCGAAGTTCGCCGACATTCCCGTCGTCGTCATCTCCGCCTTCCGGGACGTGGCCCAGACCGCGCAGGAGATGAAGGCCGAGTACCTCAAGAAGCCCTTCAAGCCCGATGAGCTCGTCCAGGTCGCCCAGCGGTACTGCCCGGAAGGGGCGCAGGCCCGCTGAGGCTCGGGTGAAAGTTGTTACGCCTACATGGAGCAACTTGTGGAAAACTTGGGTAGGATAAATACCTACCTGAGCTTCCTTCCCGGGCAGAAGCGCGGCCCGCATCCTTAGAGGCGGGGGTTCAGCGGCGCAGGGTGGAGCCCTTGAGCGTGCGGCCCTTGGTGAGGTGGGAGACGGCCTCGCCCAGCCCCTCGATGGTGAGGGGGAACATGGAGAAGACGCGGGCGATGGTGGCGATGGTGCTCCCCGGCCAGATGCGGGGCGACTCGGGGTTGAGCCAGGCGCTGCGCTCGAAGTGCTGCGCCAGCTGCATCAGCCACACCAGCCCCTCCAGCCCCTCCGGCGAGTAGTGCCCCTGGGCGTCCGCGCGGATGCCCAGCTCGTAGGGCGCCATGTACGCGTCCCCGACGATGACCAGCTTGTGGTGCTTGCCCACCTGGCCGATCAGCTCCGGCACCGTGGTGCCTCCGGTGAGCTGCGGCGTGGCGTACAGCCGGCCGTACACGCAGTTGTGGAAGTAGTAGGTGCGCAGCTCCTTGAAGTGCGTGGCGCGGCTGGCCGCGCTGAACAGCCGGCTCACCAGCGCCGCGTATGGATCCATGGAGCCGCCCACGTCCATCAGCAGCACCACGCGCGTGTTGGGCCGGCGCGGGGGCCGCGTCACCACCTCCAGCTCGCCCGCGTTCCTCGCCGTGGCGTTGATGCTCTCGTCGATGTCCAGCTCGTCCGCCACGCCCTCGCGAGCGAAGGCGCGCAGCTTGCGCAGCGCCACCTCGAGCTGCCGCGTGTCCAGCACCACATCGTCCCGGTAGCCCTGGTACTTGCGCTCGCCGGCCTGGGAGATGGCGGTGCCCTGCCGCCCGCCGGTGCCACCCACGCGGAAGCCCGCCTGTCCCTGGCCACCATTGCCGAAGGGCGAGCTGCCCCCGGTGCCGATCCACCGGTTGCCTCCGTCATGGCGCTCACGCTGCTCGCGCAGCCGCTCCTGGAAGAGCTGCTCCAGGGCCTCCTCATCCAGCGAGTCGAGCAGGGCCTGCTCCTCGGGCGTCAAGTCGCGGCGCTCGCGCGCCTCGCGCAGCCAGTCCATCAGCTCCTGCGTCAGCTCCAGGCCGGCGGACTCGATGCCCTTGAAGTGCGAGAGGAACGCTTGATCAAAGGCGTCCAGGTGCGTCTCCGAGTGCACCAGCAGCGCGCGAGCCACGTGGTAGAAGCCATCGAGGCTGCTGTCATGCAGGCCCGCGTGCAGCGCGCCCGCGAGCGCGAGCGTCTCCTGCGTGCCCACCGGCACCCCGCGCCGCCGCAGCTCGTAGAGGAAGGGCAGGAACATGGCGCGCGCTCTCCGGGCTCAGGCCCGCGTCCGGCGGCCCTTGCCGAACGCCTCGGCCACCGCCAGCAGATCCTGCTCCTTCTTCAGCAGCGCGCCGAGGAAGGGCAGGCTCTCGTCCAGCTTGAGGCTCTCGAGGCCACTGGCCTTGAGCACGGCGATCCAGTCGATCAGCTCGCTGGTGGAGGGGCGCTTGCGCAGCCGCGAGAAGCCGCGCAGCTCGTAGAAGACCTTGATCGCCTGCTCCGCCAGGGCCTGGTCCAGCCCGGGGTGGTGCACGCCGACGATGCGGCGCATCAGGTCCGTGTCCGGGAAGTCGATGAAGTGGAAGACGCACCGGCGCAGGAAGGCGTCCGGCAGCTCCTTCTCGTTGTTGCTGGTGATGACGACCACCGGGCGCTGCGTGGCCACCACCTCCTCGTTCGTCTCCACGATGCGGAAGCGCATCCGGTCCAGCTCGTGGAGCAAGTCGTTGGGGAACTCGAGGTCCGCCTTGTCCACCTCGTCGATGAGCAGCACCACGCGCTCGCGCGAGGAGAAGGCCTCGCCCAGCGGCCCCAGGCGGATGTAGCGGCGAATGTCCTTCACGTCCCCGTCGCCAAAGCGCGAGTCGTACAGGCGCTGCACGGTGTCGTAGACGTAGAGCCCGTCCTGGGCGCGCGTGGTGCTCTTCACGTGCCAGGGGATGAGGCGCAGGCCCAGGGCCTCGGAGATGGCCTCGGCCAGCAGCGTCTTTCCGGTGCCGGGCTCGCCCTTCACCAGCAGGGGGCGCTGCAGCGTGAGCGCGCAGTTGACGGCGGCCTGGAGGCCCTCGCTGGAGAGGTACTTCTCGGTGCCACGGAAGCGGGAGGAGGTGGGCGTCATGGTGTTACCCCCTCCTTTAACATTCTCGGCCCCGGCGCGCGCCTGGCCTGCTCGCCCGGAGAGCCTCCGAGACAGGAGCACGCCCCAAGCAGCAGGGAGGCGCCCGAGCGGCCCAAACGCCCAGGGCGCTGGGGCCTCGCGAGTCTTCGGCTCGCCCGGCTTCCAGCGCCCTCGGGGTGCGGCTCAGACCGCGGGGGAGCGCCTACCCCCCACCGTTGCTGCCGAACTGGATGTTCTGGTCGCCGGAGATCTGTCGGCCCGAGAAGGTCGTCGAGATGTCGCAGGTCGTCTGGCTGGTGGTGCTGCAGTTGGAGCCGGCGCAGCTGGAGTGGAGCGTCAGCGTGCCCTGGAGCGTCTTCCCCAGCTCATCGAACGTGTAGGTGGCCGAGGTGGTGTAGACCTCGTTGGTGCCCGCCGTCTGCGTGCGCACGGTGGTGAAGACGTACTGCTTGTCTTGCTTGCCGCCCTCGATGGCGTCGGTGGTGATGTTGATGCGCTGGGCCTCGCCCATCTGGTAGTTGATGGTGCCGGGCTCCAGGTAGAACTTGTCGTCGATGCCCTCCCAGATCACCCACTGCTTCTCGTCGACCAGGTTCGTCGTCGTGTCGGGGGTGCCGGTCGGCGCTGTCTTGTAGCAGCTGCTGGGGGCGACGGTCGGAGTGACTGCCACGCGGTAGATGGAAGGCTGGCTGTTGTTGAAGCAGCCCACGAGGCTGCTCGCCGCGACGACTGCAACTGCCCACTTCATGGAACGCATTCTTGGACTCCTGTGAAAGGGCGCCTGGGCGCCCGACCCGCCCGCGGCCGGCCCGCGTGGCGGGAATCCCCAGGGCTCAGGGCCCAGGGCCGCTGCGAAGTATCAGGCAGTGCACAAAGCAGGCAAGGAAAGACCCGCCTCCTCCCCGCCGAGCCCCCCGGGAGGCCCGGCTCCCCCGGCGAGCCGCCTGGCAGGCACGGTGGCTGAAGTGTTGGCTGCACGCACTGTGGGGTCGCGTGTGCGGGCGGCGTTGGTAATGTCACGGGGATCCACCATCTCCACGCACCCGGGTATGGCCGACACACCCTTGCGCATCGTCAGCTACAACGTCCGCTACTTCGGTCACGCGCTCCGCGGGCTGGCGAGCACCGTGGGCCCGAAGCGCCGGGTGTCCGCGGCGATCGCCTCCCTGGAGCCGCTGCCGGATGTCGTCTGCATGCAGGAGGTGGAGACGACCTCGTTCCGCAGCTCGGTGGCGCACCGCTCCAGCCACCCCGGCGAGACGCAGCTCCAGGCCTTCATGGGCCGCATGGAGGAGATCTTCGGAGCGCAGGGGCGCGAGATGCCCTACGACGCGTTCTACTTCCCCGCGCACCACTACAAGCTGGGGAGCTTCTCGCTCTACACCACCGGGCTGGCCATGCTGGTGAACCGGACAACTTTGCGCGTGGATCGCCACAACGTGGAGAAGCCCGCGCAGATCACCTACCACCATGTGGAGCGGCTGAAGGAGCGCAAGCAGAGCCGCATCTGCGCGCACATGCGGCTGCTGCGCGAGGAGGATGGGCGGGCCTTCCACGTCTTCAACACCCACCTGAGCCTGCCCACCCCGTTCGCCAAGGAGTTCTGGTCGACGAAGGACAAGATGGGCCGCGGCGTCAACCAGCTCCACGAGGCGCGCAAGCTGGTGGCCCTGCTCCTGGAGCACTCGCAGGGCGAGCCCTTCATCGTGGGAGGGGACTTCAACTCGCCGCCGGCCTCACCCGTGTTCCGCTACCTGTGCGAGGAGGCCCGGCTCACCAGCGCGCAGGTGGCCGTGGGGCAGATTGATCCGTCGGCCATCCGCGGGTTCCCCACCGCGGGCTTCATGCACATGCGCATGCACCTGGATCACCTGTTCTCGGGGACGGGGGTGCGCTGGCTGGACATGGAGGAGACGCGGCCCTTCGGGGACACCTCGAGCCGCTTCCATGGACTGTCGGACCACATGCCGCTCATCGCCCGCTTCATGCTGGAGGACGGCGGGCCCGCCGCGTCCCCCGGCTCCACCGCGAGCTGAGCTTTACTGAGCTTCAAGGCGGCTTCAGGGCAGGGACTTCTCGAGCTGCTCCCAGGCCTCGAGGAGCTCGCGCGTCTTGCGCTCGGCCAGCTCCTGGAACTCGGGGGCGAGGTGGGCCACCTTGTCCGGGTGGTACTGCGCCACGAGCGTACGGAACGCCCTCCGGGCCTCATCCTTGGAGGTGCCCGGTGCGATGCCGAGCACGGTCCACGGGTCTCTCTGCGCGGGGGGCGGAGGCGGGGGAGGCGGCTCGGGCTCGCGAGGGGCGTAGGCGCGTGTGCCCCGAGGCGGCGTGGGCTCATGAGCGGCGGGGCGGCGGGAGCCCTTGGGGGCGGGGGCGCGGCGCGGGCCGGGCTTGCGGGCGGGATCTGGCGGAGGGATGCGCGGGGAGAGCTGGCTGAGCGCCTCCTGAAGGAACCAGAGCTCCTCGCGAGGCGTCTCGCGCTTGCGCACCACGGCGCGCGGCCGGCCGTTCTCGAGCAGCAGGTAGTTGCTGGCCGCGGCGTAGGCTTGCTCCTTGTTGTTCGGGTAGAGCCGGGCGCCGAGGTCTCCGAGCGGATCGCGCCACATGCCCTCGATGGAGCCCTCGTCCGCGACGAGCACCTGGGTGAGGGAGTGGCCGAAGCTGGCGTCGAGCGTGTCGAAGGGCTCGCGCTCCTCGGGCGGGCGCATGTTCTGGCCATGGCGCACGCCCTTCACGAGCAGCAGCCCCCGCGTCCCATCCACGAGGGCGAAGAGCTTGTCGCGCACCTGCCTGTCGGAGAAGAAGAGGACGTGCACCACGGGGCAGAGCCTACGCGCACCCGCCCCATGTTGTGCACTTCCGACTGAGTGCCTGACTGCTTGGGGAAGGAGGTGCCTCGGGTGGCGCGGGGGTCAGGCTCCATGGAAGCATGCCAGCTACCGATGCGATTGCTGCGTGTAACCTCCCCGTGGGCAGCGGTGCTCACCGCCTGCGTGCTGCTCACCGCCTGCGCCACTCCGTACGGCGCACCCCGCCAGTACAACCAAGCTCCGGCGCTGTCTCCGGACTCGGCTTCCAACGGTTGCCGCCATGCCCCGGTCCTCTGTCGGCCTCAGCCCGGCGAGCAGCTGCCCAGCATCCCTCCTGCCTCTGGCCCTCAAGCCGCCGCGCTCAACATCGCCGCTGTCGCCAAGGTCGTTCAGATCGCCATTGACGCCACGCTCGAAGGGCGCATCCGCCAGGCGCTGACGGAATGCGCCAACACCGCTCGCTTGGATGTCATGTACCGGCACTTCCAACGCAGCCCCACCCGTGAGGAGTGCCTGGAGGTGGTGGAGCATGACGCTCAGGGCCAGCCCGTCACTCGCGCCATGCTCCTGGGCCGCGAGCAGCACAAGGTGGCGCTCGAGTGTGTCGAGCAGCGGCTGCGGCAACTCAAGCCCGGCGGCTTTACCCTCTCCCCCCGCTACCGCTACAACCCCAGCACCGGCGAGACCCAGTTCATCCCTCCAGAAGAGGTGCAGGCCCTGCTCGCCCAGGGCCGCGGCGTCGAGCTGCGCGGCACCCTGGAGCCCGACCTCGTCATCAACCTGCCGGGCAACCCACTCCAGGTCCAGCTTGTCTTTGATTTCAAATTCCCCTGTGTCAACACTGGCGAGCACTCTCGTTGGCGGACGTATCCCAAGGGACATCCGTACGCAAACCTCTCACAAGGCAGGCTGTACGCGGACGCGCTGGGCGTACAACCCTTGCTCGTGCAGCCCCATTTCGGAGTCTTCTAAATGAGCGAGCATTACCCACACATTCGCATCAAGGCAGAGAACGGCGCTGTCTTGGTACGCGAGGGGCTCAGTATCACTCTCTACATGCGCTATCCTCACGCTGAGGTAGCACCCAAGGTGCAGCGTTCGCTTGAGCTATATCTGGACGCCGTGGGCCGCCAGGCGCTCGGCTACTATGCGGATGAAGAGGGGGAGTCCCAGCCACTCGATGACGCAGGTTGGGCGCGCATCTGGCGCGAATTGCATGACCCCTCCTCAGCAGCCATTCAGTTGCGCGATGACACCATCTTCGAGTGCAGATATTGCTTCGAATATTGGGGCAAGGCCCGGGAAGTCCCCTTCCCTCTCAAGAAAGCTACCGCAACCAGCGCAGTGAGCTTCTGGCTGCCCGTCGAGTTCCTGGAAGCGCACGGTCCCGGCCGTGTGCGTGAGCTGGCGCTGGAACTGGCCGCACCCTTGCCCTTCTGTTCTGGCCATGCGGGCCTGTCCTTCAACGGTGACCTGTACATCATGGGAGTCGACCACCGTGTCGCCTCCTACTGCTTCCGCTACCCAGGCCTGGACATTCCCCAACTGGAGTCGCGGAGCTGGGATCTGGGCACACAAGTCATCGGGCCCCAATGGCTGACCTTCCTGGGCCAGCCTGTCCTGGGTGAGCTGGGGGGCGCTCAGGGCCTGCGCTCCCGCCTCCACTCTCCAGGAACCACGGTGCAGGAAATGGACGGAGACAGAGCCCTCATCACCTTGGGCCCATGGCCCGAGGCGGGCGACACCGAGCGCGGCGATACCCTGCCCGCCTACCGCGAACTGGCTCGCGTGCTGGAGCCTTGGCTCTTCCGCGAGCCCATCGGCAGCATGTCCGGTCTGCCTCGCCAGGACGTTCCTCGCTGGGAGCGCCGCTTCCTCGATTGAGCGCTCTGCCGCTCCGGCAATCTCTCACGGCGCGTTCTGCTATGCTGAACGTGAGAGGTCCTTCCGGAATGTCCCTACCCAGCACCTCGTGGCTCGCGTGCGCGTGCCTGCTGTGGGCGGCCGCCACCACGGCCCAGCCTCGCCCGCAGCGCGAGAAGAAGGAACGGCAGGCCACGCTCCTGCGCGGCCCCGCCGAGCCCGTGCCCCAGGTCCGCGTGGGCGCCAACGTGCTCACCTCCCTGTTCTTCAACGCCCCTCTGTCGAGCGCCCAGGTGGAGGGCCGCGAGCGCTTCACCCGCCTGGACGTGGGCGAGCGCGCCCTCTACCTCGAGCCCGCCCTGGAGCTGGCCTCCACCGAGCGCCTCGCCCTCCACCTCACCTTCGCGGATGGCCGCGAGGCCGTGCTCCTGCTCGTCTCCCACCCCAGCGAGGTGGATACGCGGGTGGACTTCACCCTCCCGGAGCGCTCCGCTGAGACGTGCGAGCGCGAGCTGGCCACCACGCTCGCCCACTGCGAGGCCCAGCGCCGGGAGCTGGAGGATCTCCAGGCTCGAAACGCGGAGGCCAGCCCGGGCCTCCTGGCGCTGGCCGACAGCCTCGATGAAGACATCCAGAGGGAGAACCTAGAGGTACGTGACACCCCGGCCATGCTCCACCTAGTCCAGGGAATGACGTACCGTTTGCGCGGATGGGTGGTGCTGACCGTCCACGTACAGAACACGGGCAAGGCGCCCTGGACCCCTGTCCGAGCCCAGCTCA
The DNA here is from genome assembly GCF_045802625.1 of Hyalangium sp. NCBI lineage: Bacteria > Pseudomonadati > Myxococcota > Myxococcia > Myxococcales > Archangiaceae > Hyalangium > Hyalangium sp. Next base: position 22,972 of record NZ_JBJMQP010000127.1, read on the forward strand.
CGCCCGCCGCGCCGGGCGTGCGGGTGCGGGTGGTGTTCCCCTCCCAGGCAGCCCTGGCCCCTGGGGCCCAAGCGAGCGTCGCCATCGAGCTGAAGTTGCCCGCCCCCGGCGCACTCCACGAGCCAGGCGCCAAGCATGAACTGGCGCTGTGCGACAGCACGGAGGCGCGCTGCCTACTCTTCTCCAGCCTGGCGCTCGATGAACGGAGGCCCGCTCGCCCATGAGCTCGCAGCCGGATCCCACGAATCTCCCACCGGGCACGTCCATCCATGGATGGCGCGTGGTGAAGAAGCTCGGCCAGGGCGGCTACGGGGTTTTGTATCTCGTCGAGCTGGGGGGGTACTTCTTCGCCTTGAAGATGGCGCAACACCGCGCCGACAGCGGAGACACGGCCCACACGGATGCCCGCATCCGCCGCGAGCTGTCCTGCCTGAGCCTGGTCCACCATCCCCACATCGTCCGGGTGTGGAGCCACGGATACTGGCCTCATCCTCAGGAGGGCTTCCTCTTCCTCGTGGAGGACTACGTGGAAGGCTACACGCTGGCCGAGTGGGCGGAGCACACCCACCCCACCTTCCGCCAGGTGGTGGCGCTCCTGGAGCCTGTGGCCGACGCGCTGGAGACCGCACACCAGATAGGGATCTTCCACCGCGACCTCAAGCCGTCCAACATCCTGGTGCGTCAGCGTGACCACGGGCCCGTCATCACCGACTTCAGCGTGGGCGACCACCCCCTGGCCGAAGAGCTGACGGAGGGCCCCGTACCGCCCGGCACCCGGCGCTACCGCAGCCCGGAGGCCTTGAAGTTCGAGCGTCAGCACCTGCACCAGCCCGAGGCGCGCTACCGCTTCCAAGCGACGGATGAGCTCTTCGCGCTCGGCGCCACCCTGTATGACCTCCTGACCGACCCGCTGCCCACAGGGAGGCACCCGCGCCTGCCGCTCAACAACGACACGCTGCCGCCGCCCTCGCCCATCAAGGTCAACCCGCGCGTGCCCCCGGCGCTGAGCGATCTGATCATGGCCCTGCTCGACCCCAATCCCCGGGCCCGGCCCCCGTCCGCGGGCGCCTTGCACCGCATGGTGGGGGAGCTGAAGGCAGACCCGGACAAGGCCTGGGATGCGCTGGTGTACCCGCCCTCGGCCCGCCGCACGGCGCCCGCACCTCCGCCCCAGGCTCGCCAGACCCTGGGCTGGCTGGGGTGGCCTCGGGCCGCGGCGCTGGGAGCCGCGTTGGTGGCCCTGCTGCTTGGGGCCATTCTCTTCAGTGCGCGCGGGCGTGAAGAGGAGCCACGCCCCGCTCAGGCGGAGCACACCCCCCAGGAGCAGCCGCTCGCGCGAGGGGTGGACCTGCCAGTGGAGCCTCCAGCCCCCCAGCAACCCCCGCTGGGGTCCACCTCCCCTCCCTCTCAGAAGGAGAACAACGCCGTGAGCCTCTCTCGGAGCACCCCAGAAACCCCTTCCGCCGTGACACCTGCACGCAAGCCCCAGAAGGTGCCTCCCTCCGTCCGTCCCAAGCCGACCCTCAAGCAGTGTGCCGCGCTGATTGGTCTGCTGGAGTTCCTGAAGGTGGGCTGTGCCACGGTCCAGCTCCGTCCTGAACCCGGCGAATGCCCCGAGGAAGCCGTGAAGGCCATGATAGACGCCGGTCAACTGAACCCGCATCGCCCGTTTGTCTGGGTCCAGGCCGACGCGAATATTGACGATGCGGAGGAGCACGTGGTCTTCGAAAACGGCCCCATCACCAGCAAATTTGGATCCATCGAACACCTGGGCCATTTCCCCGAGGGCACCCTCCTGGACGGCCACCTCTGGGTGAGCGCTCCGGGCGACCGAGTCTTTGGACGGTTCACTCGCGCCCGCCTGCCAGATGGCACCATCATTCCTCTCTGCCTGGAGCTGTGTTCCGACAACGGGCACAAACTGGGCTACCCGAAATCGGGGCCCGGTCCCCGAGAGGGCACTGCCGAGATGAGGAACAGCGTGAATGCCTGCTGGGCCAGGCACTGGCGTTGAGGCCCGGCGGGACACGCGTAACCCAAGAGGTCACTTCCCTTCCATCCAATGTTTCAGGTAGTATGGTTGTGTCAGTGCGTGGCATGCCGCCACGCGTGGGAGGCGCTTCCCATGGCACACCCATCACGCCCCTGGAACCCCCAGGGCCTCATCCTCTTCTCTCAAGGCGACGTCTCCTATGAGCTCCTCCGGGAGCTGGAGACCAGCCACCACGGCGAGTCCACCGTGCTCGCGCGCCAGCGCACAGGCCGCTCCATCGGGCGGCAGGTGGTGGTGAAGCGCCTGCCCCTCACCCAGGTGGCCCCCGCCACGCGAGAGCTCATCCGCACGCGGCTCGAAGAGGAGGTCCGTCTGGCCGCGTACCTCCAGCACCCGAACATCGCGCGGCTCCTCGGGCGCCATGAGACCCCGGACACCCTCTTCGTCGTCAGGGACTTCGTGGAGGGCTGGAGCCTCGAAACGCTCCTCACCGCCTCGATGATGTGCGAGGCCCGGTTCTCTGAAGCCTTCGTCCTCTACGTGGGCGCGGAGGTGGCCAGCGCCCTGCATCACGCGCACACGCGCGTGGACGAGCAGGGCCACCCGCTCCACATCCTCCACCGCGACATCAACCCCCTGCGCATCACCCTGGGGCCGCTCGGCGAGGTGACGCTGACGGACTTGGGCCTGGCCCACTCCCGCCTCCCGAACCGCCGGCCCACCACGCTCCCGCGCCCCCGGGGCAATGTCTACTTCGCCGCGCCCGAGGCCCTGCTCGGCGGGAGCCTGGATGCGCGCTCGGATCTGTTCTCGCTGGGCATGGTCCTCCTGGAGCTGGCGACGTGGCGCCTCCTCTACAACCTCGACTCGGCGGAGCTGGACGTGCCGCCGGAGGCGCTCACCCCACCCCTCAAGGAGCAGGTGCTGGGCGCGCTGATCACCGCCGTCGAGGCGGACCTCCCGGAGGAGGTGGATGAGCTCATCCTCCGCGCAGCCACCTACGGCTCGGAGGAGATTGAGCGGGTGACACAGCAGCTGAGCGAGCCCCTCCGTGGCATCCTCCAGCGCCTGCTCCAGCGGGATCCCGCGTCCCGTCACGCGACCGCGCTGGAGCTGGAAGCGGAGCTGCGCGCGTGTCTGGCCGTGCTCGCCACGCCTTACGGCGCGACCGAGGCCGCTGAGGAAGTTCGCAGCTCCCTGGCCGTGGCCCGCTCGCGGCAGGAGCGCGTCACCGCCAGGGAGCCGGGAATCTTCCCGGACTGCACCCGCCTGCCCACCGACGCCATCACCACCGAGTCCAGCCACCCCTGAAGTTGCTCATGTCCAAGAAGGCAAAAGCGCCCTATACCAAGATCATCCGCAACGGCAGCCATGGGCCGGATGAGCCTCCCGCCTCCATCGACGAGCTGATCGCCCTGCTCGAGACGAATCCGGTGGCCTCCTGGACGACCTGCCGCCCGCTGAAGGAGGCCCTGGACGCGACCTTCCTCTGCGGCGAGTTCAGGTCCCGCGAGCACCCCTTCAGCATCGTCACCACGGATCCGGCTATCAAGCGCCGGCTCACCGAGGCCTTCCTGGCCAACTGCGACCGCTTCCAGGTGGAGGCCAATGAGCCCCGCTCGCCGAGATCCCGCGCACGAGCCAAGAACGAGCGGCGGAGACGTTAGCGAAGGCCCGCCCGGAGCAGGCCCTCTCCCGTCCGCGTGCACGGTGAGGGAGGCCAGCAGTCCCCCTCCCCGCCCGGGCCATGCATTGGCTCCCCAGTGCCTATCTCTAGCCAGGAGGAATGCGCGCCCTTCCCGAGTGGCCAGTGCCTGCATGGCGTGGCAAGCCCGAGCCGCTCGCTGCCCGCCTGAGGAGCCCCGCGCACCTCGAGGAGAGGCTTGCCGGTGACGTGCTCGGACGGTGGTGAGTTCAAGCTCCTGATCGAAGCCGTGGCGGATCCGCTCGTGGTGTGTGATGGCCAGGAGCGCATCGTCCACCTCACCCGCGCCGCCGAGCGGCTGCTTGGCTGGACGGCAGAGGAACTCCGCGGCCAGCCCTTCACCACGCTCGTGCCCCAGCGCCTGCACCACGTGGAGGGCTGCCCCGTGCTGCGCTACCTGCTCCAGCGGCAGCCCAGCCAGGGAGGCCACCCCACCCTCATGCCCCTCCAGCGCCATGGCGGCGAGGAGCTGCTGCTGGAGGTGACCACGGGCCACGCGGGCGAGGGGGCGCACGAGCGCATCGTCCTGTCCCTGCGCCGGCTCCCCGAGGCCCCCAGCTTCACCCCCGAGCCCTTCGGGAAGGATGTGTCCCTCAAGCTCTGGCACTCCGGGCACGTGGCCGCGACGCGTGAGTTCAATGTCGCCGATCGCCTCTACCAGCTCATCACCGACAACGCGCCGCTGGGCATCTTCCACTTCGATAGGACGCCCGTCATCACCCTGTGCAATGACTACTTCGCCCGCATCATCGGCTCGCCCAAGCAGCTGCTCATCGGGCTCAACCTGCTGACCCTGCGCGACGAGCGCATCAAGGACTGCATCCGCGCCACGCTCCAGGGCGAGCACACGTGCTACGAGCAGAGCTACGCCTCCGTCACCTCCACCAAGGTGACGCCGGTGCGCGCCCTCTTCGCGCCCTGCCGCGACGAGCACGGGGAGGTGGGCGGGGGGGTCGGCATCATCGAGGACGTCTCCGAGCAGCTGCGCGCGGAGGAGGAGCGCGCCACCCAGGCCGCGCTGGTGGCCACGCTGCTGCGCACCGCCCCCATCGGCATGGCCTTCCTGGATCCGCAGATGCGCTACGTGCGCATCAACGACATGCTCGCGAGCATGAATGGCCAGCCCGTCGAGGAGCACATCGGGCGCAAGCCTCACGAGGTTCTTGGCCGGGCCGGTATCCGGATGGAGCAGGTCTTCCAGGGCGTCTTGGACTCGGGCAAGCCGCTGGAGCAGCTGGAGCTGAGCAGCCAGGACATCCGCATGGAGGGCCCGCTGCGCCACTGGGCCATCAGCCTCTATCCGGTCCACGGCCAGGACGGGCGGCTGCTGGGCCTGGGCGCGGTGGTGGAGGATGTCACCGAGCGCAAGCAGGCCGAGCAGGAGCGCGCCCGCCTGTTCCGCGAGGCCCAGGAGGCCGTGCGCATGCGGGACGACTTCCTCACCATCGCCTCGCACGAGCTGAAGACGCCGCTCACGCCGCTGTCGCTGCGGCTGGCCAACCTCGAGCGCCGGCTGGAGCACGGCCAGCCCGTGGACCCGTCCGCCGTGCGCCACGCGCGCCACCACCTGCTGCGCCTCACCGCGCTCATCAATGATTTGCTGGATGCCTCACACGTCCAGTCCGGAGGGCTCGCGCTGCACCGCCAGCCCATCCAGCTGGACTCGCTCGCCGAGCGCGTCATCCACCTGGCCCAGGGCTCCCACGACGGCGTGCACCACATCGAGTTCCACCCCCCGCCCGCGCCGCTCCAGGTGCTGGGCGATCCGTACCGGCTGGAGCAGGTCATCTCCAACCTCCTGGAGAACGCGCTCCAGTACAGCCCGGATGGCGGCACCATCCACGTGTCCCTGGAGCCGCGCGGCGATCTGGCCCTGCTGTCCGTGAAGGATCCGGGCATCGGCATTCCGGCGGATCAGCAGCAGCACCTCTTCGAGCGCTACTTCCGCGCGCGCAATGTCTCCACCCACTCGTACGGCGGCCTGGGGCTGGGGCTCTACATCTGCCACGACATCGTCGAGCGCCACGGCGGCCGCATCTGGGTGGAGAGCGATGTAGGCCACGGCTCCACCTTCCATGTCGCGCTGCCGACATACCCGGAGGCACAGGCCGGGGTGGCTCCGCCCTCGGAGCACCCCGCACACTGAAAGTCTTGCAGGGGGGGCTGCAAGAATGACAGCCCGGGTGTCCACCGGTGTTCGCTTCAACCTGCCAAGCGCCCGCATTTCCGCGCTTTGCGGGCTGGCACGCGGCCTGCTTTAGAGAAGCCCCGGAGGCTCAACACAAGGAATGGACACCATGACGACGGACACCCCCACCCTGACTCGTGAGAAGGACGGCTGGCTCATCCGCGTGAAGATGGGCGGACGCATCCAGGAAGTGCACTGCACCAACGAGGTCCAGGCTCGCTACTTCGCGGTCATGCTGGCCCTCAACCCGCTGAAGCCCACGCGCTTCCGCAACTGAGGGCTCCTGAAGGCATGAAGGGCCACGACTCTCTCGGGTCGCGGCCCTTTGTTGTCTGGCCAGGTCCGCGAGGACGAACGCGCTCGGGAGCCCCTACGGGACGCCGCACATAGGCGCGCCCTCGAGCTCGAAGCGAGCATCCCTGGCGCGTGGCTCGAAGCCGTTCCCAGGAGTGGGCGCCTCGTGCACGTCCGCCTGGGTGTTGCAGAACTGCTGCTCGCGCAGGGCCGCCTCCTGGAAGTAGGCGCGCATCAGGGCAAGGCCGTCCCGCTGGCGGGCGATCTGCCCGAGGCTCCGTAGCAGTTGCATCTCCACTCCGGCGTCATTCACCTGCTGGGCCCACTTCAGGCCGCGCAGGGCCTGCTCGCGCGCCTCGGGCAGCCGGTGCTGGGCCACGAAGAGCTCGGCCCGCAGCTGATACAGCTCCGCGCAACGGGCATCCAGTCCCTGCTGCTCGCACGTGGGCAGCGCGGCCGTCAGCGTGGCCTCCATCTGGGAGAGCTGGCTGGCGGCGAGCTGCTGCCGGGCCCGGTACGCCTCCAGGCCCATCAGGAACCACGAATCCCCCACCGAGCGCGCGGCGGTCGCGTACAGCTCCATCCGCGCGGGCAGCAGGTGGAGCAGCGGCAGTGCGCCCAGGAGCATGTCCTGCTCGCCCGCGGCCTGGAGCTGGCGAATGAAGCCCTCCGCGGCGCTGGGCTCCAGAGTGCCCGCGAGCCCCTGGGCGAAGGTGGCCGCCAGCGGGCCGCGCTGGGAGAAGTCCCGCTGAGCCGTGCGCTCCACATAGGCCTGCAGCACGTCGCCGCCGTAGTGCGCATCCAGGGCCTTGGCCACGGGCAGCAGCGCGCGGACGCGCTCGGCGGAGGGCGCGGTCCAGGCCGCCAGGTACAGGGAGCGGCGCGCCATGCTGGGGGCGTCTCGCACCTGGCTCTCGTTCAGGAGCTTGCCCTGCTCCACCATGGCCTTGCCGGCGCTGTGGACGGCCTTCCACCGGTTCTGGCGCTCCAGCCCCTGGCGCTCCAGCGAGGCCTTGAGATTGCGGGCCTCGCCGCTCCAGCCGGGCTCGTTGAGCGCGGCCACCTTGCCGAAGCTCTCCGCGGCCAGCAGCTCCAGCCCCAGCTCGCGCAGCACCAGCCCGCGGTTCCACAGCGCGGGCGCGTGGTTGGGCGACTTCTCCAGCACCCCGTCCAGCAGGGTGAGCGCCTCTTCCAGCGCGCCCTTCGACAGCGCCACCACCGCCCGGTCGCTGTCCACGTCCGGCGAGCCCGAGAGCTTGCTCAGGTACTCGGCCGCGCTGTCCCGCTCGCCGCGCAGCAGGTAGCTGGTGGCCAGGCCGTGGAGATCTCCCGCCTTCTCCAGCTTGGCCTGCGTCTCCAGGGGCACCATCTCCAGCGCGCGCTCGTTGTTCCCGCGCTTCACGCCGTAGGGCCGCCAGCCGCTCGCCCCCGCATAGCTCAGCCGCGCCTCCATGGAGCGCGTGGGCGCCAGCGCGAGCGCCTCATGCCCCATGCCCTCCGAGCCGACGCCGGGGTTGCGAAGCACCGCCAGGGCGAACGCCGCGGCCAGCGCGCCTCCCAGCACCACGGTAAGCCCAGCACGACGTCGGCGGCTCCACGCGGGCCGAAAGGTGCGCTCCGGGGCCGCCTCCGAAGGCCGAGGAGGCTCCGCAGGCCGAGCCGGCTCCGTGGGCCGGGCAGCCTCCGCCGTGCGCGCCGCTTGCACCGGAGCCGGGGCCTGCTTCGCCTCCGTCGAGGCCAGCCGCCCGCTCAGGGCCTGGAGCTGGAGAATGTCGTCCAGCTCCGCCTGGCACTGCTCGCAGGTGCCCAGATGCTCGCGGAAGGCCTCCGCCTCGGCGGGCTCCAGCTCGCCGTCGGCGAAGGCGTGCACGAGCTCATGAATGTCATCGCCCATATCGGACAGGCCGCTCATGCCTCACCTCCAGTGGCCGTGGGCATCAGCAGTTCCTTGAGCCGGCGCCGCGCACGGATGAGCCGCGTGCCCACCGTGGCCTTGGGGATGCCAAGCCGCTCGGCAATCTCGATATAGGAGCGTCCCTCCAGCGCGTGGAGCTGGTAGACGAGACGGAACTCCTCGGGAATCTTCTCCAGGGCCTCCCGAAGCTGCTCGGGGGTGATGGCGGCCCACGCGGGCAGCGCCTCGGCCTCGGGAGCGGCGATGCGCTCCTCGACTTCCTCGGCGGACACATCCGCCCGCCGCTCGCGGATCCTCGAGCGGCAGCGATCAATGAAGAGGTGGCGGAGGATGGTGAGCAGCCAGGCGCGGCCATCCGTGCCGGGCTTGTAGCGCTCGCGGTAGTTCCACCCGCGCTCCAGGGTGTCCTGGACGAGATCCCTCGCGTCGGTGGCGTTGCCGCACAGGCGCCGCGCGGTGCCATGGAGCGCGGACTCGTGCTCCCGGACGAAGGCGTCGTACCACCGGCGATCAAGTGAGGGAGCTGGGAGCGGCCGGGGTTCCACGCGGGTCGCAGGCTGGTCCGTCCCATCCCAGTGCGTCAAGCACTGAGAGAGGAAGCAGCCGGACAAGCCGTCGTGTAGGGCAACCGCGTTCATGTCCTTGAGAGAACGACGGCCCGCGCGGATCTTCCCACCCGGATTCTTCCAAGGATTTTTCCGCTACGGGTTACGGCGGACGAGCTCCTCGTTGAGGACGCTGGCGAAGCACACCCAGCCCAGGTAGGGCGCCACGAGCGCCGCGGCGGGCCGGTCCACCTTCCGAGCCGCGGCCATATAGGCGGCGATGCTGGTCCCGAGCGCGCCGATGTCCGCCAGCGCGGTGCGCTTCAACCGCTTGCCGAAGAAGAGCCAGGTCCAGGCGGCGTTGAAGCCGAGCTGGAGCGCCCACAGTCCCAGGGCTCGCGAGCGCGCTGGCCCTGCTGGCTGATTCCACACCCGCCAGCCCGACAGGGCGATGAGGCTGTAGAGCACCGTCCACACGGGGCCGAACACAGCGTTGGGAGGTTGGAACGGGGGCTTGCGCAGCCGCCGGTACCAGCGCTGGGTGCCATGGTTCGTCACCACGGCGCCCAGGGCTCCCGCGCCCGCGGTCAACGCTCCAAAGACTCCGAGCGCCGCGACGGATTCGGCTCTCAGGGAAGGACTCTTCAAGGCTGGGCTCTGCTGCATCATCCATCCTCCTGAAAGAGGCTCCGTGTCCCCCTGAAGGTAGGGATGCCTCGGGAGAGGGGCAGCCCTCCCCTCTCCCAGGGTCAGCGTCCGCTCACGGAGCGGGAAGGCCCGCCGGCTCTTCCACGCGGGCCTCGCCCGCCACGCCGGCCATGAGCCACCGCCGCACCAGCATCAGGTGCTCCGCCTCGGTGGACAGCGCCTGCTCGAACTGGGTGACGAGCTCGGTCTGATTGAGCCCCTGTGCCAGCTCGATGAGCATCTCCCAGCCCGCGTTGTCCGTCAGCTCCGCCACCAGCAGCGCCTCCAGACACTGGACCAGGTTGGTGCGCGGATCGGTGAGCACCGCCGGCAGGCCCTTGGAGACCACGGCGCCCAGGTCCGCGCAGGGCGTCAGCGCCGTGGGATCGGCCCCCAGCCCCTGGATGGCGTCGCGGACGAGCGCGAAGTGGGCCAGCTCCTCGTTCATGATCTTCTCGAGCTGCTCGCGCGAGGGACCGCCCGGCCACGTGCCGTGGACATCGAACTTGCTCAGGGCGGCCTCGTAGAGCCTCACCCCGGCGCGCTCGAAGCCGGCGCGCTCGCCCAGCTTGTCGATGAACACCGTGGGCTTGGTGCCCTTGATCATCTCCTTGGCGGTCTTGAACATGCCCTTGAGCGTGGCCGGCACGGGCACCGAGCCCACGCCGTCACTCTCCTTGGCATAGACGATGCGCACCTCGGCGATGCCCACCTCGGTGCCCGGCGAGCTCGGCAGCCCCGCCTTGGCGCCCTCGATGGCCTCCTTGCTGTCGATGGGCGAGCTCTGAATGCCGGTGCGGTTCAGCCCCACGTCACTGGATGTCTTCTTCATTACTGCAGCCTCCCTTCCGGCCCCACGCCCACGCGCTGCACCCGAGCGTTCAGCTCAGTGCCCGGAGTCCACTGGTAACCCGCGGCCACCGTCTCGGTCGGCGAGCCCTCGGAGTTGAGCTGATCCCGATAGAGGATCGACCGGTGCCCCGGAGGAATCTCCGCCTTGTCCACGAACTCCGTGCCGTTGGCGCGCAGGTCCACTTCCTGGGCCAGCGTGCGGCGCACGAACTCGCGGTGGCTCTTGAAGTCGATCAGGTCCGGCAGCGTGGCGGGCAGCACCTCGGCCGGATCCCTCCCCCCGAGCCGCTGGAACAGCTCCATCACGTAGTGCAGGTGGCCCAGCTCGTAGTCCACCATGCGCTGCCAGATGCCCTTGATGCGGGCGTTGCCCTCGTACTGCAGGCACGAGTAGTAGCAGTACAGCTCCATCGCCTCGTGCATCAGCCACTGCTCCAGCACCGACTGGTCCGGATCGATCAGCGAGCCGTACTGGGTGACATGCTGCTCCTCGATGGAGGCGATCTCCGCGTAGAGCTGGCGCGCGACCGGATCGGCGAACATCGGGCCGATGGTCATGTAGAAGTCGTGCGTCTGGAACTCGGCCGCGGTGATGAGCAGGGCGTGGATCTTCGTCAGCGGGTGCGCGGTGCGCATGTCATACGGCCGCCGCAGGTCATCCAGCGGGTGGCGGTGCTCCACGGCGGTGGGCCGCCCGGGCCGGATGTCCGAGTAGGACTGGATGAGGTAGTTCGGATCCTTGCCCTCGATCCGGTCGTACAGCGCGGAGTAGCGGTACAGGTGGTCGAAGTCCTCCAGCATGCCGAAGCGGTAGGCCTGGGCCAGGTATGGGTCCGGCTCCTTGAGGGCTACGCTGGCCGTCACCTCGATGGCTACCTGCTCGAAGCCGAGCGTGGTCTCCACGGGGCTCTGGTCCGCGGGGTTGAGCCAGTTGACCAGGGTCTGCTGGTGCTGCTCCACCCGGCGGATGAGCGCGAGCGGCTCGCGCAGCTGGCGGTTGAAGCGCGCGACGATGTGCTTGAAGCGCAGGGCATCCGACTCGATGCCGTTCATCAGGATGACTCTCACGCGCGTGAAGGCATCGTCATCCAGCTTGCTATAGGGGCGCTGAACCATGTCCTTCCAGGTGAAGACCTGGCGATCCAGCGGCACCCCTTTCTCCTTGAAGAGATCCAGGGCCACGTCTGACTCCTTTGAGCGGAGGTGAAAGAATCGGGCTAAAGCTCTGGCCCACCCCGAAGTCCGGCAATGGGACGCAGGTGGGTACCTGGGCCCCCGCGAGGCGGAGCGGAAGCTCGCCTGGGCGCCTGCTCTGAGCCGAGCAACTTCACCCGTTCAAGCTCGCCACGCACCCCACTCCGGGGAAGGAGCAGAGCGGAAGGATGCTGCCTGCTCGCTGGCTTTGTCGAAGCTGGCATAGAGTCGGCGGCGAACGAGGAAGCCGTCGAATGGCGAGTGACACAGGGAAGGTTCTCCGGCTGCGCCTGCGCAACCACCTGCCGCTGATGCTGGGGCTGGCGGTGCTGAGCACGGCCCTGTCGGCCGGGTGCTGGTACTTCGGGTGGCTGTGGCTGCCGAACCTGGAGCGCGGCCTGTATGACAGCGCACTCACCACCTTCACCCGCAGGCATGGCCTGTCCCAGGAGCTCATCCTGGTGGCCGTGGATCAGTCGAGCCTCGAAGGGGTGCGCAACAACCCGAGCTATGCGCGCAACTTCGGCACCTATCCGTGGACCCGCAGCCTGTGGGCACGCGTGGTGGAGGAGCTGGCGCACCAGGGCGCACGCGCCGTGCTCTTCGACATGGTGATGGACGAGCGCGACACCGACCCGAGCGTGGACGTCGACTTCGCCCGGGTGCTGCACAGCACCGGCCTGCCCTTCTACCTGGGCGTGGCCTCGCACCCGAGGGCCGCCCCGCTGCCGAAGGTGGAGCCCGTCCATGTGCCCCTGGATCCCAACGCGCCTCGCCCGCCCGAGGAGCCCGCACAGGCCCAGAACCCGCCCTCGGCGACGCCCTCCGGAGGCGCGGAGGAGTTCCAGGAAGTGGAAGAGGATCAGGCTCAGCCTCCCACGGATCCAAAGGAGGCGGCGCTGGCGCTGGCCTTCCCCGTGCGGACGGAGGGGCGGCCTCTGCCCCTGATGGAGTCCGAGTCCGCGCCCGGCCTGCGCGAGCGCATCTACCCGGTGCCTCCAATCGCGGCGCTGTTGAAGGAGGTGGACGGCTTCGGGCTGGTGGAGGTGGAGCCGGATCCGGACGGGCTCATGCGGCGCACCCGCTTCGCGTACACGGACGGCGCCAACGCCTATGTGACGATCCCCGTGGCGCTGGCGGCGGACTTCTTCGGGGCCAAGGAGCTGGTGTTCTCCGGCCGGACGCTGCGGCTGGGCTCGCGCGAGTTCGAGGTGAACGAGGACGGCAGCGCGGAGATCAACTTCGGAGGCACGCTCACCGAGCGCTTCCCCTTCATCCCCGTCATCCAACTGTTGGACAACTGGGCGCTGCGCAAGCAGGGCAAGCCGCCCCTCATCCCTCCGGAGCTGTTCCGGGGCCGGATCGTCGTCGTGGGCGGCACCGCGGTGGGGCTGGGGGACAACAAGTCCACGCCGTTCGCGCCAGCGGTGCCCGGGGTGAACAAGCAGCTCGCGGTGCTGGACAACCTCCTCTCCGGCCGCTTCATCACCCAGGCCCCGCTCTGGGTGAGCCTGCTGTTCGGGCTGGGGCTGGCGCTGCTGTCGGCGGTGCTCCTGATGACGCTGCGGTGGCCGGTGCTGGAGTTCGCGTGGCTGGTGGGGCTCGTGCCCCTCGTCTTCGGAGTGCTGGGCGCCTCGCTGGCGCTGGGCCAGGTGCACCTGCTCACGGCGATGCCCGCCGCGGCGGGGCTGCTCGCCAGCGTGGCGGCGATGGCCTCCAACCACCTCTTCGCCAACCGCGAGGCCGCCTTCATCCGCCAGGCCTTCAGCCGGTACATGGAGCCCAAGCTCATCGAGCAGATGATCGAGGAGAACCAGCTGCCTCGGCTGGACGGCGAGGAGCGGGAGATCACCGCCTTCTTCAGCGACATCCGCGGCTTCTCCACCTTCTCCGAGCGCTTTCAGAAGGATCCGCGCGCACTGGTCCGCGTGCTGAACCAGTACCTGACACGGGTGAGCACGGCGCTGCTGACCGAGGGCGGCTGCCTGGACAAGTACATCGGCGACGCGGTGGTGTGCCTCTTCGGGGCGCCCGTCAAGCACTCGGACCATGCGGTGCGCGCCTGCCGGGGAGCGCTGGTGGCCCAGGCGGAGGTGGAGCGGCTGCGCGCGGAGTTCCGCGAGCAGGGCCTGCCGGACGTGTACACGCGCATCGGCCTCAACAGCGCCAAGCTCTTCGTGGGCAACTTCGGCAGCGAGCAGCTCTTCGACTACACGGCCATGGGCGACGGCATGAACCTGGCCTCGCGGCTGGAGGGCGCCAACAAGGCCTATGGCTCGCTGATCATGATCGGCCCGCGCACGTACGAGCTGGCCCGGGACGCCATCGAGGTGCGCGAGCTGGATCAGGTCCGCGTGGCCGGCAAGAGCGAGGCCGTGACGGTGTACGAGCTGCTGGCGCTCAAGGGCGAGCTGCCAGAGCGCAAGCACGAGACGGTGAAGCGCTACCACGAGGCGCTCGCGCTCTACCGTCAGCGGCGCTTCGTGGAGGCCGCGGCCGTGCTGGAGGCCCGGCTCGCGAAGGATCCGCAGGATGGCCCGACCGCCGCGCTGCTCGCGCGCTGCCGGGACTATGAAGAAGCTCCGCCGCCCAGCACCTGGGACGGGGTGACGAGCCTGGACAAATGAGAGGAATCGAGAACGCCATGCACAAGAGAGCACGACGGCTGGTGACGGTCCTGGCCTGGTGTGCCGCGAGCACCGCCCTGGCGGCCGGAGCGAGCGAGCCCACCCTGTACGTGAAGGCCCGCAACACGCGGCTGATGGCCAGCGCCTCGCCGACGGCGGAGGTGCTGACCATCCTCCAGCCCGGCCAGAAGGTGATCTGGAAGGGCGCGGACTCGAAGAACAAGCAGTGGCACCACGTGGTGGTGGACGGCAAGGAGGGCCTGGTCTTCCAGTCCAACCTCGCCAAGCAGCCGCCCAGCATGGAGCTGGTCGCCAAGGACGGCACGCGCACTTCGGACAACCGGGGCCTGATCAGCTCGGGCGCGGCCATCCGCGGCCTGGCCGATGGCGCCACCCAGTACGGGCGGGAGAAGGGAAAGCAGGTGCCCTCCTTCTCGGACAGCGTCGACCAGATCAAGGAGCTGGAGAAGCTGGCCCGGACCATCACGCCCGAGGAGCTCGCCGCTCACGTGGACAAGGCCCACCTGTTCCCCGTCGTCGGTCCGCAGGCGGACGCCTCGCCAGGGGACAAGCGATGAACGGCTTCGGGAAGCTCTTCATCGCGGGGCTCGGGGCGCTGGCGCTGTCCTGCACCGGGGTGCACGTGCGCGAGCTGTCAGAATTCAAGGGACTCACGGATGCGGCGGACACGCTCTCCTCCTCGAAGGACGATGAGGCCCAGTGCGTGAAGCTCAACGCCCTGCCCTCCGAGGAAGAGGAGTACACGCTGGGCGGCGCCATTGCCCTCAACTGGGTGAGTCGCGGCAACGGGCTGGTGCCACTGAACCAGAACGAGAAGCTGGTCCGCTACATCAACGTCGTGGGCAAGAACCTGGGAGCGCAGTCCTCCCGGCCCTTGCTGACGTGGACGTTCGGCGTCCTCCAGACCGATCAGACCTTCAACGCGCTCTCCGCCCCGGGCGGCTACGTCTTCGTCACCCGGGGGCTCCTCCGGGGCGTGGAGAACGAGGCGCAGCTGGCGGGGGTGCTCGCCCACGAGATCGCCCACGTGACGGGCCGGGATGTCCTCAAGCACTACACCGAGACCAAGGTGGCCGAGTGCAAGCGCGCCGCGGGCGTCAACCGGTTCCGGAAAGCCGGGCAGCAGGCGGGCCTCAACGTCAACCTCAACGGGGCGGAGGCGCTGCTGTCGATCGCCAAGAGCGGCGGGCCGTTCGACCCGAAGCTCTACCCCCAGGTGTTCGCCGGGCTCGCGGACTCCGTCGTGGACACGCTCGTCAACGGGGGCCTGAGCGAGAACGAGGAGTTCGCCGCGGATGCGGAGGCGGTCCGCCTGATGGTCTCCGCGGGCTATGATCCCCAGGAGTACCTCGACTTCCTCGCCAAGCTGCCGGACAACAGCACCGTCTTCTCCCACCACCCTCGCAAGGTGGACCGCCGCAAGAGGCTCGTCACGTTCATCCGGGAGAACCAGAACTCCCAGGGGGGCTTCTCCGAGTTCGCCCCTGGGACCGAGGGGCTGGTGCAGCCTCCGCTCCCGCCCGAGTTCGCCTCCGTGAAGAAGACCGCCGCCCAGGACAGGCCGTAGGAGCCCAGGCAAAGAGAGCTCCCCTCCATTGAGGCATTTCCGCTCGGGAGCTTCGGGCGGTACGCTGCCGCCGCCGTGGGCCCGCCGGCCCGGCCTCAAGGAGGGGGTTGCTTGTCCCAGAAACTGCACCGACGCACCATCCTGCAGTCCATCGTCGCGGTCGCGGCAACGACTGCGTTTGGCTGCAGCAACGAAGAGACGACCGCCAGTCAGGCGGATGCCAGCCGCAAGTTCTTCCCGCAGTCCGTGGCCTCGGGGGAACCACGCCCCGACAGCGTGGTGCTGTGGACGCGCGTGTTCAACGAGGAGCACGCAGGGGAGGACGCCACCCTCTCGCTCGAGGTCTCCCCGGACGACAGCTTCGGCCAGCTCGTGCTGAAGCAGGAGGGGCTGGCCGCGCTGGCCGCGCACGACAACGCCATCAAGGTGAAGGTGACCAACCTCTCGGCGGGCACTACGTACTACTACCGCTTCATCTACCAGCACGACGGCGAGACGTTCATCTCTCCGGTGGGCCGCACGAAGACAGCCGCCGCCGCGGGCGCTGACGTGCCGGTGAAGTTCGTGTTCGCCAGCTGCCAGGACTACGTCGGGCGCTACTACAACGCGTGGAGCCGGCTGCTGCAGCTCGATGAGGACCTGGACTTCATCGTCTTCCTCGGCGACTACATCTACGAGACGACGGGCAACCCGGCCTTCCAGTCCACCAACACCCTGCGCAACATCACCTTCACCGAGCCCGAGAAGGCCCTGGCGCAGAGCAGCGGCGTGTTCCAGTACCAGGCCGCGAGCGCGCTCTCCAACTACCGGGACATCTACAAGGCCATCCGCTCGGATCCCGTCATCCAGCAGCTGCACGAGCGCTACCCCTTCATCGTCATGTGGGATGACCACGAGTTCTCCAACGACTGCTGGGGCGCCAACGCCACGTACGAGGACGGGCGCCACAACGAGTTCGAGCCGGATCGCCGCCGCAACGCCGAGCAGGCGTTCTTCGAGTTCATCCCGATCGATGCCAATCCGGCGGGGGCCGCCGCGGGCGCCATCGACGTGGACAGCGAGCCGAAGTACCCCAACACGCACATCTACCGGGACTTCGAGTTCGGCAAGCACGTGCGGCTCATCGTCACGGACTACCGCACCTACCGGCCGGACCACCTCATCCCCGAGGACGGCTATCCGGGCGCGGTGGTCATGGATGAGCCGACGCTGACGGCGCTCGGCGCGCTGCCGGCCTTCAACTCGGATCTGTTCGCGTACATCAACGTGGACGCGCCGGAGTACGCGCTGCAGAAGGGCACGCTGCGGCAGGCCTATATCGCGCTGGCCATACAGGCGGGGCTGACTTCGGCGGAGGCCACGGCGAAGGCGGACACCTGGGTGAAGGGCAACGTGGCACTGGCCTACGCCAACCAGGTGCTGAGCCAGGTGGGGGCCTCGGCGCTGGTGGTTCCCCCGGCGGGCAAGCCGCACGGCCTGGCTTACCTGCACATGGGCAAGCTGAACCTGTTCGACGTGCGCGGCACGCGCCAGATCGTGGTGCAGGGCCCGTATGATTTGTACTCGGCCTACCACTACCAGATGACGCAGAAGGCCAGCGAGAACGTGTACGGCAACGAGCAGGAGGCCTGGCTCAAGGACAAGCTGAAGAGCGCCAACACCTGGAAGCTGATCGTCAGCTCCGTGTCGTTCTCGACGCTGATCGTCGACTTCAGCAACAAGACGGACATCCCGGATCCCACGCTGCGCCAGCGCTACTACTTCACCACGGACCAGTGGGACGGGTTCCCGACGAAGAAGAAGGAGCTGCTCGCGTACATCAAGGCCAACACGAGCAACCCGCTCATCATCTCCGGCGACATCCACGCGTCGTTCGCGTCGGTGGAGGGGGGCGTCCCGACGGTGACGGCTCCGGCCATCACCTCCGAGTCCATCAAGGAGGAGGCGGCCACGGCGGTGCTCGGCGTGGGCTTCTCGCAGGGCAGCCCTGTCTACCGCTACCTCGTCACCGAGACGGATGCGACGCTGAAGGAGGGCAACCCCCAGCTCGCCTTCCACGACACCGACAGGCACGGCTTCGTGCTGATGGAGGTGAAGGCGGATCAGACGGTGGCGTCCTACCACCTCATCCCTAGCAGCGAGGTGCACAAGGACTACTCGCTGAGGACCACCTCGGAGCTGCAGCGCCAGTTCACGCGTCAGGATCTCCGCGTGCAGAACGGCACCATCACCGCCCTCTGAGGCTTGCTTGCCCGGGAGGCGTGGTCCACGGGCCACGCCTCCCTTACCAGTCCGTGTCAGCGGAGGGCGACCTTCGCGCTCGGGCTGTCCTCCCGGCTGTGCTGGATGCTCACGAGGCTGATCTCGGTCCGCCGGTGGCCGTCCCAGCTCTGGTCGTCCCCCGTTGAGCCGAAGGAGATGCCCGCCATGGCGCGGAACTTCGGGGTGCCCGGGTTGTTGCCCAGCCCCATGCCGCCGAGCGCGAACACCTCCCACCCGTGCGCCATGGCATACCGGGCCCCGGCAAACACCTCCCCGGAGGCGGGTGAGCGGACGAGCGGCAGCGCGCCACGAACCGCGACCTCCCCCCGGAGCCCCGTGTTCGTGGTGGAGAGAGAGGCGCCGAAGCGGAGCTCATCTCCCATCTCATCGCGCACCGCGGTCGCCTGGGGGCTGAGGATGATGTGGGGCTGGAGCAGCAGGCCCACCTCGAGCCCCACGCGCACCCAGCCGAAGGCATCACCCGCCATCAGCTCGGGCGTGAAGCGAAGGCCCTCGTCGCGGGCCAGGGACTGATTGCCGCCCAAGGGCAGGCCGGTGCCCAGATCCAGGGCCAGATCCACCGGGCTCCCCTCGCGCTTCTCCAGCAGGCCCAGCCGGGCGTGGACCCGCGCAGTGGAGAGGCCCGAAGAGGACGGCGAGGAGATGCCCAGGTGGTTCAGGTCCACCGCGTCCTGGCTGGCGATCAGCGGCAGTTGGAGGGCGAACTCCAGGCGATCCGTGGCGGACCAGGCGGCGAGGACCTGGGTGGTGAGCCAGCTTTTGATCACCCCGGAGCGGCCGGCCTCGCCGCGGGAGAACGTCAGCGGAGCCTGCTCGGGGTACTCGAGCACCGAGAGGCGGAGCGTGCCGGCTGAGGGCACCTCTCCCGTGCCCACCAGCAGTGAGCCGGCGCCGCTCGGGTTGAGCTCCATCCGCTCGAGCTGGAAGCTCGGGATGGGGGCCGGACTCTGGGCCAGCGCTGGCGAGGTGGTGAGGAGAGTGGCGGCCAGGGTTGCCATGACATGACGCAGCTTCATGGGTGCCTCCAACGAAAGAGCGGCGGGAGCGCTCCGTTCATGCAGGCACTCTGCGCGTGTCGAGGCTTCGTCACAGTGAGGAGCTTCACGCGATTCCTGTGAAGCACTTCACCCGGTGGCCTGAGTGGCTCTGGCCCGCAAAAGCGAGGGCCACGCACTTTGGTGGAGTGCGTGGCCCTCGTGTGGCGCGAGGCTGCAGGCCTTACTGCTTCCGCGCCCCCCCGGGCGCGATCACCAGCAAGAGCAGGCCCATCACCGAAGTGCCTGTGCCGGAGATCGTGCAACCCGCGCCACCCCCCTGAAAGGAACTGTCCCAATGGGAATCAGGCTGGGTCCCACCACTGCGGGTACCACCGCCACCACCGGCATCCCCCCCGATGCCGGTGGTGGCGCCCCCCCTCATCCTCGCCATGGCCATGACCGCGGCCCTTGCAGGGCCAGAGGTATCCAGCTGCGCGGCAGCGGCAGGCGCCTTGAACAGCGCGGCAGCCAGGCACAGTCTGATGAGCAACTGCTTCACGCGAGGCCTCCAGAAACCCTGGCGGGCGGAACCCGCCGTCAATGGAGGCACTCTGCGCTTCTCGCGCCCGCGGCACAGTGAGGCGGTTCACCTCGAACTTGTGAAGCGCTTCACACGCTCGCGGGCGGGAGCCGTCAGCGAACGGTGGCCTGGCTGAGCGCGCGGTGCACCGCCTCGAGCGCCTTGCGCGCCTCGAGCAGCTCCGCACGCTCGGCGGTCAGCGCCGCCACCTGCTGGGCCAGCACATCCCGCTCGCCCTGAAGCGTGTCCACCGCGCGCTGCAGCGAGGCCGCCTCGTCCTTGGCGCCCTCCAGCTCCGTGGCGAGCCGCTCCTCCTCCGAGAGGCTGTCCGCCAGCGCCTTCTTGCCCTGATCCACCTCCTGCTCCAGCTCCGCGCGCTCGGTGGCGGCCGCCTGCAGCGCCTGGCGCGACTCCTGGAGTGACAAGAGCGCCTCGTCCCGCTCGCCCTCCAGCGCCGCCAGCTCGCGCTCCAGGTCGCCCAGGAGCTTCACCCGGCCCTCCATCTCCGAGGCCAGCCGGCGCGCCTCGTCCATCCGCAGGCGCGCCTCCTCCGTGGCCTTCTCGGCCTGGCGCCGCGCGGCCTCCAGCTCCTGCGTCAGCGACAGGTTGAGCGTCTTCACCCGGTTCAGCTCGGTCTGAAGCGCGTTGATGCGCTCCACCGCGCGCATGCCCGCCTCCGACACGGAAGCTGGCAACGGCTCGGGGCGCGGGTTCTCGCGCACGGCCTTGAGGCGCTCCTTGAGGCGCTCGCGGCGGGACTGCGGATCCATCTCCTCCCGCGGCATGGGCGGCGTCTGCACTTCCACCTCCGCTGGCGGAGCATTCCCATGGGCCACGGGCGTCACCATCGCGGCCGGCGCGACGGCCTGGGCCACGGGAGCCACCACCGCGGCCGGCGCGGACACCTCGGCAGGCGGCGCGACGAACGTGGCGGCCACCACGGGCTCGGGCTCCGCGGGAGTCACTCGCGGGGCCGCCGCCTCGGGAGCCGCACCGAACACCTCATGGTGCACAGCGGCCATCGCCTTCGCCTCTCCGTGCGACAGGGGCGAGCGCAGGGCGGCAGCCACGGCCTCGGAGGCAGTGGGACGGGGCACGCGGGAGCGTTCGATCCGGGCCCGCACCTCGGCGGAGAGATCTGCGGGGGCCAGCGCGGGGGCCTCGGCCACGGCAGCGGGCTCGGCGGGGGACTCCGCGGACTCGGCGCCGCCGGCGGCCTCGGGGGTCTCCAGGAGACCCGTCAGCGCACCGAGGCGAACTCGCGGCTTGGCGCGGGACACGTTCTGTTCGAAGGCTTTCTTCATGGGCGGAGGAGGTGCGGGAGAGGAAGAGAGGAAGGAATTCAGCCGGCCTTCGTGGCCTTGCCGCCGCTCTTGGGCGCGGTGGCGGCCATCTGCGGCAGGACGTGGTTGATCATCGCCTGGATGTCGACGGCACCCTTGCAAGTGGGGTCCGCGACGAACACGGGGCGGCCCTCGCTGGAGGACAGGGCGAACTTGGTGCACTGGCGGATGATGGTGGGCAGCAGGTACTCGGGATAGTGCGTCTGCAGCGCGTCGAGCGCCTCCTTCGCCAGCTTGAAGGTGGCGTTGAAGGAGTTCACCACGATGAACACGTGATCCAGCACGTGCTGCAGGTCATCCTCCAGGCTCTGCACCGTCTCGAAGAGCAGCTTCAGGCCGTGGAAGGACAGGAAGTCGGCAAGCACCGGGACGAACAAGTCACTGGCCGCCATGAGCGCGTTCAGGTTGAGCAGGCCGAACGAGGGAGGCGCGTCGAAGACGATGACGTCGTACTGGGCCTCCACTTCCTTGAGCGCGTTGCGCAGCTTGAACTCGCGGCCGGCCATGGGCATGAGCGCCAGGTCCACCGTGGACATGCTCAGGTTGGAGGGCACGAAGTCCAGGTTCGGCAGGGTGGACTTCTGGATGACCTGGGCCAGGGGCGTCTTGCGCACCAGCACGTCCTGGAGCGTCTTCGGAAAGTCCTCGCCCTCGTAGCCCAGGCACTTGGTGGCATGGCCCTGGCTGTCCAGGTCCACCAGGAGCACCGCGTAGCCCAGCTCCGCCAGCCGCCACGCGTACGAGGTGGACAGCGAGGTCTTCCCGGTGCCGCCCTTGAAGTTGAGGAAGAGCTGGCGGCGGTGGCTGATGACGGTGGGGTACTTCTGCAGCGTGGCGCGCAGCTCCCACAAGTCGTCCGGGGTGTACGCGTCCTTCTTGAGGGCCTCGGAGAGCTCCCTGGGAGACACGCCGAGCATCTCGGCTACCTGCTTGGCGGTGTAGGTTGGAGCTTCCATCGAGAACCCTTACGTTGAACCAGCGGAGCGCGGCCTGGCCTCATGCCGCGAAATATTTGTGCCCCCGCCGTACCACAGCCCCGCGGGCAAGTAGGAGGGTCAGGGCCTCCTGGGCCAGCTCTACCGGAGTGGAGAGCACGGCCGTCAATTCTCCCAGCGAGCGGCCCCGGATGGCCGCGCGGATGTCCTGTATGAATGAAGCACAGAGCGTCTCCACCGGCGACGGGCCGGGACGAGCCGCCGGGGCGCTCGGCTCGGGCGCGGGCGAAGACGCGGGCGCCGGCCGGGAGCCCATGACCGCCAGGGCCACGCGGGCAGAGCCGGAGCGCTCGGGAGCGGAGGCCGGCACGGAGCGCGCGAGCGTGGCGGGCGTGGCCGGAGCAGCCGGTGCAGGCGAGGCGCTCGAAGCCACGGGAGCGGCGGGCGCAGGCACCGGAGCCGTGGCCTTCGCGGACACCGCTGGAGCCGGCGTGCGAGCCGCGGTGGAAACCTCGGGAGCAGGCTCGGCGGGAGCACGGCGAGGCGCGGGCGGCACCCCGAGCGAGGCGCGCACGGGATGCGAGGGCAACGTGGCGAGCCGGCGGACCTCTCGCCTGCGCTGCGGCTCATCCAGCCCCACCACCGCCGAGACATCATGACCGAAGATGCGCGAGAGGCTCTGCGCGGCGGCCTTGCGCACGCGGTACTCGGAGTCCAGGAGCGCATCGAGCAACAGCTTCCGAGCGTCCTCGCCATTGGCGGCGCCCAGCGCGAGCGCCGCGAGGCTGCGCACCTCTGGATCCGTGTCGTGGATGGCCTCTTCGCCGAGCCGCCGCGCCGCATCGCCCTCCAGCCCCAGCGCCAGCAACGAGGCCCGGCGGCGAACGGCGCGGTCTGGATCCTTCATCGCCTGGGCGAGGTGAGGCGCGGCATCGTCCGGCGCCAGCGTGAGCAGCGCCTTCAGCGCGGAGATGCGAACCTCCGCCACGGGCGAGTCCAGCAGCGGCGAGACGACGGACGCGCCCTGCTCCCGGCACAGCCCGGCGAAGGCCTGGATGAGCGCGACCTGGACGGCGGGATCCCTCTCCGCGTGCAGCGCGGTGGCCAGGGCGGGCGCGGCGGCGGGCTGGGCCAGGGCCTTGAGGCGCTCGGCGGCGCGGATGCGCGCGGAGGGATCCGCGGCGGACAGCTCTCTCACGGAGAAGCCGAACAGTGTCTCATCCGCGCTGCCCGCGGGGCCCACGTGCCCGGACAGCTCCGCGAGCTGCTGAGGACTCACCCCGAGCCGGCCCTCGCTGTACAGCCGCTGCGCCTGCTGCACCACGGGCGACGCCGCCACCACCGAGGCCACCTTGGGCGCCACCGCCACCGCCAGCGCGAACCCAGGCGAGCCCATGGGGAGCAGCGGCTCGTCCGCGTCCGGCACAGGCGGAGCAGGCCGCTCCAGCGTCTGCTTCGAGGCCACCGGCGCGGGAGTGCCCCGAGCAGCCTCCGGCCGGTTCATCACCTCGCTGCGCAGCTGAGAGATGAACGACGCCAGATCAATGCCAATGTCATCGTCCTCGCCACCCCGAGCCTGATCGGAGGTGCGGATGCGCGAGGCATCGAGCAGCTTGCCCATGAGCTGGGTGCGCTCGTCTCGCAGCGCCTGGTTCACACGGGACACCTCGTCGCGCTCGAGCTGGGCGCGGTTGAAGCGCACCTCCAGCTCCGCCAGCTGGCGCCTGAGGACGATCTCCCGCTGCCCCGTCTCGGCCAGCTCGCGCTTGAGCCGCTCGCCGTCCTGCCGGGCCGCCTCCAGCTCATGGTGGAGCTGATCCGCACGGGCCTCGAAGTAGACGATCTTTTCGAGTGCGCTCTTGAGCAGCGCGTCCGGACGCTCGTCACTCACGACCTGAACAGCCCTCCACCGTCAAGGTGCTGGGTGCCCCCGGTTGGAGCGCCCTCCAACGGACACCCAACCACCTGGGGCATCGGGAGGCCGACCTTATGTCAGACCCGCATGGCAGGTAAACCCCCGAAATAGCTGGGGCTTTTTCCTGATCGGACCCCAAGCCCATTGACAACGCCGCGCAGGCCGATTTTTCGGCCTCGGACGCGAATGGCCGCGGTGTGTCCACGAGCGTGCGCTGGGGCCTCCGGCCGGGGGCCAGGCCAGGAAACGGGAGCGCTCGCGGGCCAGAGCCAGCCCCTCGCGACGCATCACGGCATGCCCCCGCGCAGGTCCTCCCTGGAGCGGTGGCGCCAGCCCGGGAATCCACCGTGCGGGGACGTCCCGCGCCCAGGCCCCGTCGCGGCCCTCGTGCGGAGCCGTGCCTCCTCGGCCTCCCTGGTGGAGCGGATCATTTCGCGCAATGCACCGTGGCGCTCGCCACACCGCCTGGCCGTCCCACTGGGCAGGGTTGATCAGCGGGAACCCGGGCCACAACTTCCCCTGCGAAAAGTGGCTCCGGAGCCGGAAAATCGGCCCTGGAACGATTTCGTGTCGGAATGCGTTTGATCCGGCACAAGGTTGATCCGGAGCCGGAAAATCGGCCTCGGAACACGTTTCCAACGCCACGGGTTGATCACTCCGCGGGCGCTCCGGAGCCGAGAAATCGGCCTCGGCGCTTGTTCACGACGGCACAGGTTGAACTGTGCACGGTGCTTCATCGGGACGGCACGGGTGTGCCCGTCCGATGTGCGCGGAAGGTCTCCCCAGGGCAGCTACGAGGATCCTGGGATGTCAGACGCCCTCCGTAATGTCCCTCTTACGCCGTCACTCACTTCGAGCGACGACTCCCTCGACGACGCGTGTCGCGGCAGCGAGGGTTCACGCCCTTCTTCACAGGTGTCAGCAGCCATGGAACAGAAGCTGGCAGGCATCATTGGAGCGTCCGTGCGTACAGCACGCCAACGCTTGGATCTCACCCAGGCCGACGTCGCTGAGCGCGTCGGCATCGCCACGGAGGTGTACGGACGGCTCGAGCGCGGCCACATGCTGCCCAGCGTGAAGACGTTGCGGCGCCTGTGCCTGGTGCTCAACTGCTCGTCGGATGTGTTGCTCGGCGTCACCTCGGCGGAGAAGCCGGTGGCGGTGGCCGAGGATCCTCCCGAGTATGGCGAGCGTCCCGAGGTGCGGCGCGTGCTGCGCACCCTGCGGCGGCTCGAGCCCGCTCAGCTCCGGCTGATCAGCCAGGTGGCCGGCGCCATCCACCGCTGAGCCGCCGCTCCCGCCCGTGGAAGCGGGCGGAGTGGGGCAGACGGGCGAAGGCGAGCGCTTCTCCCATGCGCGCGGTATTTCGCGTTTTCGCAACTGCTTGGCGCGTGGTTAGAAGCGACTCGGGGCGTTGGGGGCGTACATCGTCACCCTCATGCGCCCCCCCCGCACGACGTCCCCCATGTTGGACCTGCCGAGCCTCGCGGTGCACGCGCTGTGGTGGGTCTGGTTCCCTTCCTTCATGGTGAGCTGGAGCCACCTCACCTGGGCAGGCCGGGGGGGGATGCTGGTGGCGGGCTGGGCGGTGCTGTTCTGGAACTACGCCGTCCTGCACAACCACATGCACGTGCCCATCGCGAAGCCGCCGGTGCTTCGGTGGGTGGTGTCGCGGACACTGGGGCTGGCGTGTGGCTTCCCCTACCGGGGCTACTACCTGTTCCATTTCAACCACCACAAGTACAACGACGGGCCCGGCGACTGGGGGCTGCGGCTGCCCGGCGAGAGCGTGCCGCACTATCTGCTGCGCAACACGCTGGGGCAGTGGTTCTGGCCGTGGGAGCGGGTGGCCCACGTGTGGCGTGCAGCGAAGACGCGCGCCCAGCGCCTGGAGCTGGTGCTGGACTTCGTCGTGGTGGACGCCACGCTCCTGGGGCTCCTCTTCTGGGAGCCGGCCCTGGGCCTGTCCTTCTTCGGCCTGCTGCTGGTGGGCCAGCTCGCCATCTTCTGGCTGAACCTGGCCGCGCACCTCGAGTCGGATGCCAGCCGCCGGGACTCGCTGGCCGTCACCTCCACCTCGCGGTTCTATAACTTCTTCTTCTTCAACGCGGGGCACCATCAGGCCCACCACTTCTGGCCCCAGGTGCCGTGGCAGGAGCTGCCGGCGGCCACCCGGGAGCTGGCGGCGTCGGCCCGCGTTCGTCCAACACTGCAAACCTCGCTCTCGCCGATCAATCCATTTTGGGTGACACGGGTGATCCAGCGCTATTCTGCCGAGCCGTGCGATCGGCAGACGGAGTCGACGATTACCTCCGGGACCCCATCGGCCGTTACCTAGTCGGGGACGGGTTCCTGCACTGGTACGCCGAGGCGGACCTGTGCGGCTTCATCGCGTGGCAGCGCCCGGACGAGCCCTTCATCCGCCGCCTCATCCAGGTGCTGGACGTGGAGCGGACGCCGCATGCGCCCCACCGCTCGCTGGTGGACTTGCGCCGGCTGGAGTCGCCAGACCCTTCGGCCTTCGGCCTGTTCGTCAACTACATGCGCCAGCGCGAGGAGGACTTCGCCCAGTCGGTGCAGCGCCAGGCGCTGGTGCGGCCCGAGGGCATCATCGGCGCGGTGGTGGGTGGCTTCTACAGCCTGCTGAGCCCGCGCTACCCGAGCAAGGTGTTCACCGAGTCGTCCGAGGCGATGATGTGGCTGGGCGTGCATGAGGGGCGGGCGGCCGCGCTTCAGGCCGAGCTGAACCAACTGGTGATGGAGGCCACGGGCCAGTCTCCGCTGCTGCTGCAGTTGCACCGCGTGCTGCGCACCCGGCTGCTGGAGGCGAGCCTGGCGGAGACGGCTCGGGAGATGGGCATGTCCGAGCGCACGCTCCAGCGGCGGCTGAAGGAGGCCGGCACCTCCTTCCAGTCGGAGCTGAACGCGGTGCAGGTGCGCACCGCGCAGCAGCTCCTGCTGGAGACGGACATGAAGCTGACGGCCGTCGCGGTGGAGGTGGGCTGCGCCTCGCTGCAGCACTTCAGCAGCCTGTTCCGCAAGCTGGTGGGCGAGTCCCCCAGCACCTGGCGTGACTTGCAGCGCAAGGCGCCGCCCTCGGGCACGGCCCCCGCCTCGCAGGCGCGTCCCTCGAGCGAGTAGCTCTACGCCGCGAGGGCCTTCTTCGCGGCCGGGCGCTCCGTGAGCCGGCCCACGTAGGCCAGCAGCCCGGGGAAGTCGGCGAGCAGCCCGAAGCGGTTGGCGAACACGAGCACGCCGCCCATCACCACGTCCGCCGCGGTGAACGCGTTGCCGACGAGGTACTCCCGGCCCTTCAGGCGAGCGTCAATGGCGGCGGCCACGGCCTTGAAGCGCTGGGTGGCCTTCTCGAGGGCGGCCGCAGAGCGCTCGGCCTCCGGGAGGAACCGGGTGTGCTGGAGGATGGCGACGATGGGCTGCTCCGCCTCGACCATGGCGAAGAGGATCCACTGGTAGTACTCGCCGCGCTCGTGCGTCCCCGGCGCCGGGGCCAGCTTCTTCTCCGGGTGCTTGTCCGCCAGGTGCATCACGATGGCGGCGGACTCGAACAGGGACTTGCCGTTGTCCTCGACGGCCGGCAGCGAGCCCATGGGGTGCAGCTTCATGTACTCGGGCTTCTTGTGGTCACCCTTGTTGAAGTCCATGGGCACCAGCTCGTGGGGCGTGCCGA
Organism: Hyalangium sp.; assembly: GCF_045802625.1. Classification (NCBI taxonomy): domain Bacteria; kingdom Pseudomonadati; phylum Myxococcota; class Myxococcia; order Myxococcales; family Archangiaceae; genus Hyalangium; species Hyalangium sp. The sequence continues at coordinate 50,281 of NZ_JBJMQP010000127.1, forward strand.
GCTCCTCCAGCATCCAACGGACACGGGTCGCACGGCTCTGGGGGTTGAAATAAAGCTTCATGTGGATCTCCAGGGTCAGCGGCGCAGGCGCCGCGAGTGGCCCAGACGGATGCCGTCGGGCCCCCTCTTCTTCGCCGTTCTCGCGCTCGCAGGCAATATGGGATCCGGGCACACCTGCCGCAGCCGGCAGCCCCGGCACTCCGCCCCGCTCCACACCGCCTCGTACAGCGCCGTGACACGATCAATCACGTCGAAGTCCTCGGTGACGAAGCCCAGCTCGAAGTTGCGCATGTCCTCGCCCTTGGCGCCCAGGCCCGCGCCCGTGAGGTTGGCGCTGCCCAGGTACGCCCACGCCCCGTCCACCACCACCGCCTTGAAGTGCACCCGCGGGCACACCTTTAGATCCAACCCGCCCTTCACCAGCCGCTCGCTCGCGTCGAAGGCCTCGCGGAACGGCCGGCTGGGCAGCTCCGCGTGCAACAGCCGCAGCGCCACACCGCGAGCGGCCAGCGCGTCAAACACCTCCAGCACCGGCACGTAGCTGCCGCCCTGCTCCACGAACATCGCCTTCACGTTCGCCGTGGCGATCCACACCGACTCGCGCGCGTGCGCCAGCTTGCTCAGCACTACCTCGCGGTACAGCGCCCGGCCCTGGAGCAGCTCCGCCTGGAGGGTTCTCATCATGAGCCTACACTAGCGCACATTTACTCCACACCGCGAATCCCAGTGTGCCCACGCATCGTTCATGCGGCGACAGAGTCCAATCCCGAGGTGCTCGCCGGGGCTGCTTGCGCAGGCACAATGTCATGGTCGAGGTCCCTGGATTCGTACCGGGGATCGTGCTCGGGGGCGGGAGCAAGCTCAACCATGCAAGCGCTCTACTTATATGGCGCGGGAGGCCATGCGGCGGTCGTCGCGGATCTGGTCCGCGCCGTGGGCCAGTACGAGCTCATCGGGTTGATTGACGACAACCCGCTGCTGGCCGGCCAGGAGCGCTTCGGGCACCGGGTCCTGGGAGATCGCCAGGCGCTCTCGCCCCAGAAGGCGGACCAGCTCGTGCTGGCCGTGGGCGACAACCATGCGCGCCTGCGCCTCAGCTCCGAGCTCACGGGCTGGCGCTTCCCCACGCTGATCCATCCGTCCGCGGTGATTGGCAGTGACGTCTCCATTGGAGCCGGCACCGTCGTCATGCCGGGCGCCATCATCGAGTACGGCGTCACCATCGGCGAGCACTGCATCATCAACAACGGCGCGGTGATTGGGCATCAGAGCCACATCGGTGGCTTCTGCCATGTGAGCGGCAACAGCGCGCTGGGGGGCAGAGTGACGCTGGAGCGCTGTGTGTTCGTGGGCATGGGCGCTGTGGTGACACCGGGTGTCACGGTGGCGAAGAACTGTCTGCTGACGGCGGGCTCCATGACGTCGAAGGATGTGGCGGAGGGAGCCACTGTCCTTGGCAATCCCGGGCGCCCGTTCTTCAATCGCCGCGAGATGGAGTGAGCGTCAATTACCCCCTTCCATCGGTGGGAACCGACGAGGATGCGTCTTGAGACAGGTCCGGTGGGGACCCACCAGTGGGCACTGCCCTTTCCAGCGGAGGATCCGCAGTTGGGTCCAACAGTTGGTACCAACTGATGGTGCTCACGGGCCTACTGGGACCTGATTTCTTCGAGCAAAATCCAGCGGTTAACCCTCCTGTTCCAGGCCATGCCCAACTGTTGGCTCTGGGCCCCGGCCATGCCCAACTGTTGGCTCTGGCGCGCTCTGAACCTACCGGGGAGCGGACCTTCTCGTGGGGCTGGAGGTGCGGGGGCGGGGGCGGCCATGCGGACGCTCGATGACGGGGATGTAGCAAGTGCCCTGGTACTGCTGGCCATTCAGCGCTTCACATTCTTCGCTCTCTCGTCGCTCCGGCACCCAACAGCCGCCATTGAGGGCGACCTGCCGCTTGTGAGCGCATCGTCCCTTCGCATCGGGCACCGCCTGCCCGGGCAGAGGCTCGGGCGGCGTGTCCTGGGCCATCGCTTCCTGAGAGAGCGCGCCGGGGGGCTCCTTCATGGAGGTGGTTGCCGCAGCGTCACCCAGTCCCGCTGTTCCTGCGTCCCTCTGGCCGGATTTCATGGCCACTGCTCGTGAGGCGATGGGCTGCTTCACAGGCTCAGCGGAGACGAGCCACCCCACCCACCCTGTCAGCGCCAGCACCATCGCCGCCACCGCGAGCCAGGGCCTCGCACGCTCTCGTGCCGTGGGACGTTCTCGGGAGGCGACGGACCGCGAGGGAGCTCGAGTCGCAGATGGCGCCTCGGCCGGAGGCGGCGCGGGGCTTTTCGGAGCAGCGGGCCTGGCGGCCTGCTCCAGCGCTTCGGCGAACTGCGCCGCAGTGCCGCGCTCCTCGGGGCTCACCGAGAGCATGCGCAGAATCCACTCGCGCAGCCGGGGCTCGATGCGCAGCAGCGCGGCAGGAGGAAGCACGGCGCCCAGGTGCCAGGTGCCGTGCTCATCCTTCCAGGGGTCCGCGAACTCCGGGTACTCGCCGGTGACGAGCTGGCAGGCCGTGACTCCCAGCGCGTACACGTCATCGGCTGGGCCGGCGCAGTAGCGAGCCGCTGGGTCGCGGAAGAAGCGCAGCTCGAACTGGCCCGCCTCCGGGGACCGGTACACTGGAGTCCCCGGGTACACGCCCGGCGGCGTGAGCGTGGCAGCGCCTGCGTGGTGCCCCATGCCGAAATCGAGGAGCATGGCTCGGCCGTCCGAATGCCGCACCAGCACGTTGTCGCCTTTAGCGTCGCGGTGAACGCCTCCCTGTGCGTGCAGGTCCGCGAGCGCGCCCGCGAGCTGGGCCAGCACCCCGAGCACCTGCTCCGGAGAACGCGCGCCCTGCCGAGCCCAGTCGTACAGGGGCACGCCCTCCACCCACTCCATGGCGATGTACGGATAGAGCGTGCCGTCCGGGTGCTGCCAGGCACCAGAGCCCACCAGGCGCGGGACACTCGGGTGGCCCGTGCGGGAGAGCAGCTCCACCTCTCGCGTGAAGCGCGGATCTCCCGCGCGCAGGGCCAGCTTGAGCGCCACGGGAGCAGCGGGCCCCGTGTCCACCGGCACGGCGCGAAAGACGGCGCCATAGACGCCTCGGCCCACCCAGGCCACCACGCGCCAGGGGCCCACCACCGTGCCGGGAGACAGCGACGCGGGGTGCAACGTGGGAGCGGATGCGCTCTGCATGATGGGCCTCGCGGAAGGTGATGGGGACCTCTCTCCTCCCCTGAGCACATCCTACGTCACGAGTAGGCTCGGGTGTCAGGCCTCGCAGGTGAGCCGCCACCGGCGCTCAGCAACCGGTCCCCGCCCGCGCGTCCCCTCCTTCCGGATTCCCTCGCGTCACTCGCCTGATCCGCCGCCTCCTCTGCTCCCGGGCGTGCGGCGGACCCGGGCCCCGAGTCCCCTTGCCCCACATGGGCCGCCAGCGCGGTCTGTTGGCCCAGAGAAGGAAGGGCAAGCACGGAAGGATCTTGCCGTCCGCCTGACGCGTTGGCTCAAGTAGGCTGCTTGCACGGGAAGACGAGGGGCACTCCAGGCGTTGGGGGTTCCCAAAATTCAGGAGGGCAGAGCATGCGCCTCGTAAAGACGGAAGAAGTATCGGGGACGCACCTTCCGCTGCAAGAAGCCTTCGAGCGCCTCCAGGCGCGCCGCTGGGAGCAGGCCCGGACGACCGCCAAGGAGCGCATTGCCCGGCTGGAGCGGCTCAAGGCGAACATCCTCGCCCGGCGCGAGGCGCTCGCCGAGGCCCTCTACGCCGACTTCCGCAAGCCCCAGGCCGAGGCCGAGAGCACCGAGGTGCTCCCCGTGCTCATGGAGCTGGCGCACACGATGAAGCACCTGAAGTCGTGGATGAAGCCACGGCGGATGGACACGCCCCTGCTGCTCACCGGCACCAGCAGCGAGGTCCGCCATGAGCCCAAGGGTGTGGTGCTCGTGGTGGCCCCGTGGAACTACCCGTTCGCGCTGGCCATCGCTCCGCTGATCGCGGCGGTGTCGGCCGGCAACTGCGTGATGCTCAAGCCCAGCGAGAAGACACCGCACACGGCGGCCTTCCTCGAGGAGCTCGTGCGAGACACATTCGAGCCGTCCGAGGTGACGGCCGTGCAGGGCGGCCCCGAGGTGGGCGAGGCGCTGCTGCAGCTCCCGTTTGATCACTTCTTCTTCACCGGCGGCCCGCGCGTGGGCCAGAAGGTGATGACGGCGGCGGCGCGGCACCTCGCGGGCGTGACGCTGGAGCTGGGCGGCAAGTCCCCCGTCGTGGTGGACGAGACCGCGGACGTGAAGGCCGCCGCCGAGCGCGTCATCTGGGGCAAGTTCCTCAACGCGGGTCAGACGTGCATCGCGCCGGACTACGTCTTCGTGCACACCTCCAAGGAGGAGGCATTCCTCACCGCCGCCAAGGAGGCGCTGGAGCGCTTCTACGGGAAGACGGAGGAGGCGCGGCGCGCGAGCCCGGACCTGTGCCGGCTGGTGGATGACGCGGCGTTCGCTCGGGTGCGAGGGCTGCTGGACCGGACGGTGACGGAGGGCCGTGGCCGGGTGGTGGCCGGAGGCGTGGTGGACGCGGACAGCCGCTACATCTCGCCCACGGTGCTGGCGGACGTCACGGCGGAAGCGCCGGTGATGCAGGAGGAGATCTTCGGCCCGGTGCTCCCCGTGCTGCGCTACGAGCAGCTCGAGACGGTGGTGGACACCATCCGCGCCAGTGGCAAGCCGCTGGCCATGTACATCTTCAGCCAGAGCGAGGAGTCCGTGGAGCGGCTGCTGCGGCAGACCTCCGCGGGCGGGACGGTGGTGAACAACGTGGTGCTCCACTTCGCGAACCCGGGCCTGCCCTTTGGCGGCGTGGGGCAGAGCGGGCTGGGGGCGTACCACGGCGAGGCGGGCTTCCGGGAGCTCACCCATGCGCGAGCGGTGATGCGGCAGGGGCGCGCTTCCCTGGCGCACCTCTTCTTCCCGCCGTACACCGGCAAGGCGAAGCAGATCGCCCGGCTCGCCAGCCGCCTCTTCGAATGAGCGCCTCCGTGCTGACCATTGATCCCCACCCCTCGCTGGACGCCCTGGCCTTCACCACCACCTTCCCCGGGCCGCTGTCTTCCCTGCCCTCCCCCGAGTGGCTCACCGCGCTCCTGAAGCTGGACGCCCCCGCGCCCCTCACGAGCGATGACACCGTGCGCGGCGCCGTGAGAGATCTGCTGCGCCACGGCGGCTACAAGCCCACCGGCCGAGGCAAGCCCGCCTCGGAGTACCTGGTGCGCGCGGCGGGAGAGGGCTCGCTCGGCTCCATCAACGCCGCGGTGGACGCCTGCAATGCCGTGTCGCTCCACAGCGGCCTGCCCATCAGCGTGGTGGATCTGGATCGCGCCCAGGCGCCCTTCCGGCTCGGCATCGCCCCGGCGGGCTCGCAGTACGTGTTCAACGCCTCGGGACAGACCATTGATCTGGACGGGCTGCTGTGCCTCTTCGACGCGGACGGCCCCTGCGCCAACGCGGTGAAGGACGCCCAGCGCACGAAGACGAACGCGGACACCCGCCGCACCCTCACCGTGCTCTGGGGCGCCAAGGAGTTGGGGGACCGGACCGCGCGCGCCTTCACGTGGTACCGCGAGCTGCTCGAGCGCCTGGGCGCCACCGTGGAGCGCAAGCCCTGAGCACGCCGGACATGGTGACGCCCGAGGCTACAGCCCCAGCTTGGCTCGAAGCGTGGCGACCACCTCGTCTGGCTCCGGCGTCACATCCACCTGCAGCGCATCCGCGGGCACCTCCAGCGTGACGAGCTGGCTGTCGAGCAGGCTCAGCGGCATGAAGTGGCCCACGCGCTTCGCCAGCCGCTCGGCGATCACTGCCGGGGGCGCCCACAAGAACACCCACCGCTGTCGCGCAGGGTCCACCGTGAGCATCACCCGGTAGCTCTGCTTCAGCGCCGAGCACGCCAGCACCGTGTCCTCCCCTCGCGCCAGCGCGTCGGTGATCCGCTCGCGCAGCCGCTGCAGCCAGGGCAGCCGGTCTTCGTCCGTGAGCGGCGTGCCCGCGGCCATCTTCGCCACGTTCGCCGGAGGGTGGAAGTCATCCCCCTCCAGGAAGCGCCACCCGAGCGCCCCAGCCAGCCGCTTGCCCAGGGTCGTCTTCCCCGCCCCGGACACTCCCATGAGGATGATCACCACGCGCCACGCTCCCCAAGCCTGCGTCGTCTTCACCCATGGTGCGGCACTTCCCTCCCCGCCGCTACCCCCAAGGGCATCCACCGTTCACCCGCCCTCTGGGGTCCTCCGTGAAAGTCGGACCTGCCGGATACGATTCTGTCCGTCGCCGCGAGGAACTCGCGGCGTTGTGAGGGGTCAAACTCGTGGCAGACATCCCGAATGGCGGACAGCTCGAAGTCAAAGGCTCGGGCGCCAAGCCGTACATCCTGAAGAACTCCGGCGGCGTGTACTCGTGCTCGTGCCCCGCGTGGCGCAACCAGTCCGAGCCCATCGAGCGCCGCACCTGCAAGCACCTGCGCAAGATCCGCGGCGACGAGGCCGAGGACGCCCGGATCGGCGCGGCGGCCTCCCGCGCGGCGGCCAGCGCTCCCAACCGCGCCACCAACCGGGTCGCCACCCAGCGCGCCAGCTCCGCCTCGGCCGAGGGCAAGGCCCCGCCGGTGCTGCTGGCCCACTCGTGGGAGAACGACACGGATCTCACCGGCTGGTGGATGAGCGAGAAGCTCGACGGCGTGCGCGCCTATTGGGACGGGGAGCGGTTCCTCTCGCGCCAGGGCAACCCCTTCTACGCGCCGGCCTGGTTCACCGAGAAGCTGCCGGACTTCCCGCTCGATGGAGAGCTGTTCGGCGGCCGCAAGAAGTTCCAGCGCACGGTGAGCATCGTCCGGCGGCAGGACCAGAGCGATGACTGGAAGGAGCTGGCCTTCGTCATCTTCGACGCGCCCGCGCTGGATGCCCCCTTCGAGGACCGCATCGCCCACGTGCAGCGGTACGTGGAGGACGTGGCGCCCCCTTACGCCGAGTGGCTCGAGCACCAGCCCTGTCAGGGCGTGAAGCACCTGCGCGAGGAGCTGGCGCGCGTGGAAGGGCTCGGAGGCGAGGGGCTGATGCTGCGTCAACCCGGCTCGCGCTATGAGGTGGGCCGCTCGTACACGCTCTTGAAGGTGAAGAGCTTCCATGATGACGAGGCGCGCGTCATTGGCCACCAGGCCGGCGCGGGCCGGCACAAGGGCCGGCTGGGCGCGCTCGAGGTGGAGCTGCGCAACGGCACTCGCTTCTCGGTGGGCACCGGCCTGTCCGACGCCGAGCGCGGGAACCCGCCGCCCCTGGGCAGCATCATCACCTTCCGCTACCAGGAGCTCTCCAACGACGGCGTGCCCCGCTTCCCCTCCTATGTGGGCGTGCGCATCGACGCGGAGCCGTGGGAGCCCACCGGCCGGCGCAAGCGCGCATGACGCGCGGAGCCACGGGCTGCACGGCCCTTGCGATATGGAAGAAATGACGGCCCTCGATTGAACGAAATGGAGTCTCACCTCCGGTGACGGGGTGAGTCTGTCCGCCACGCGGCATTGCAACGCCGCGAATCCGCGTGGGGTGGGAAGCCCCATTCTCCCGGCGAAGGCGTTTCGTGTTTCCGGGGACAGCGCACACGTCTTGCAGGGCACCGGGTAACCCCTAATTTCCAGGTTCCCAGACATGCGCTGCGAGCTCTGCCTCTCCGAACATGCCGACGATGTGCTGTGCGGAAACGTGCACTGGAGCCAGTCGGCCATCACTCCCGTGAGCCCGGCCCAGGATCGTCCCCAGCCTCCCCCCACGCCACCCATGCCCCAGAAGGAGGCGGAGGCCTCGTTGGATCTGATCGGCAAGACGCTGGGGCACTACCGCGTGGTGCGGCGGCTGGGCTCGGGCGGCATGGGCACCGTGTACCAGGCGGAGCAGACGCGCATTGGCGCGCGGGTGGCGCTCAAGGTGCTGCACCCGCACCTGAGCCAGGATGCGGGGCTGCGCGCGCGCTTCTACGCCGAGGCGAAGACGGTGAACGTGGTGGGCCACCCCAACATCGTCCGCATCTTCGACATCAACGAGGCGCCCGGCGGCCTGCACTACTTCGTCATGGAGTACCTGGAGGGCCAGCCGCTGTCGCAGCTGCCGCGGCCACTGGAGCCGGGCCTGCTCACGCACCTGCTGGCGCAGACGTGCGAGGCGCTCGAGGCCGCGCACGACGCCGGGGTGGTGCACCGGGACTTGAAGCCAGACAACCTCTTCGTGGTGCGGCGCGAGGGCTCGCTGCCCTCGTTGAAGGTGCTGGACTTCGGGGTGGCCAAGGCGCGCGCCCCGCTCAACCAGCCGCGGCTCACGGCGGTGGGCATGGTGCTGGGCACGCCGGCGTACATGGCTCCGGAGCAGTGGACGGGGCAGCCGGTGGACGGGCGCGCGGACATCTACGCGCTGGGGGTGACGGCCTACCTGATGGCCACCGGGCGGCTGCCCTATCCGCGCGGCCAGGTGGCGGAGATCGTCCTGTCTCCCACGGCGCCCGGGCCGGTGCCGCCGCACGTGCTCAACCCGCGCATCCCCCTGGGGCTCTCGGAGGCGATTCTGCGCGCGCTGGCGAGGCGGCCCTCGGAGCGCTTCTCGCATGCGCTCGAGTTCAAGCAAGCCCTGGAGATGGCCATGAGCGCCTCGGAGAAGGCCTGTCCCACGCCCGCGCGCCTCTCCGAGCCGGTGCGCGCGCGCACGCCGTTGCCCTCCCCCACCGTGTCGCTGCGCGTGCCTCGGGCGCACCTGCCGCGAGCCAGCGCCCTGCAGCCGCAGACGTGGGAGGCCCGGGTGCGCCGCCGCAACGGAGCGGGCGAGGTGGCGGTGCAGTGCACCGAGCTGAGCCGCGGGGGCCTCTTCATGTGCTGCTCGGAGCCCTTCCCCCAGCTCTTCACCCAGCTGGCCTTCACGCTGATGCTGGACGGAGAGCCCGTGGAGTGCGTGGGCGAGGTGGTCCGGCACGTGGAGTCGGCGCAGGCGCGCACCTGGGGCATGTCGCCCGGCGTGGCCCTGCAGTTCATCAACCCCTCGGCCCAGCTCCGCGAGCACCTGCGCAAGCTGCGCCCCGCACGCGCGATTCCGGCCACGCCCACTCCCGTGGTGGCCCAGGACTGCGTCATCGCCTAGCCCCGGGCACTGTCGGCTGCCGTCCAGGCCCCACGGGTAAACGTCTCCTGGTCAACTTGGGGGGTTTCACTCCAGGTTTCAGTCCACCCAGCGGCCATGGAGGTCTCTGTAGTGTGAGTGGCTCCATGGAACGCAGGAAGCGCAAAGCGAACGCGGCGAGGCTGTGGGCCGCTGGCCTTTGCGGAATCTGGCTGCTGGGGTGGGGAGCGTTGATCGGCGCGTGCCGGGATTCCGTTGGGACAGCGCTCTACGTCACCATCGAGTTCCCTCCCTCGGTGCGGATGGATCAGCTCCTGGTCTCGGGGATGGTGGCGGACAGTGGCATTGGTCCTCAGGCGGTGCCGGAGCAGCCCGAGCGGCTGCTCTCCAACGGGGACACCTTCCGGGTGCTGTTGCCCTCGGTGCCGGACAAGTCGGAGGCGACGCTGAACGTGGAGGGCCTGCACGAGGGCACGCGGGTGGCGTTCGGCACGAGCGTCGTCGACGTCCTCCAGGGCAAGGAGGTGGACATCACCGTGCAGTTGGAGCCCACGCCCACCCCGGACGGTGGCGTGCCGGATGGGGGGACGCCGGATGCGGGGTTCTGCCCCGACTGCGCGAACGGCTGCTGCCTGGGCGGCGTCTGCACCACGTCCACCTTCAACACCTGTGGCAGCGGAGGCGTCTCGTGCGTGATGTGCGAGCCGCGCCTCTCGAACAACTGCGCGGCCGCGGGCTTCTGCGCCTGTGGGCAGGGGGCCGCGTGTGATTCGCGCACCGCGGACCAGTGCATGAATGGCCAGTGCAAGTGTGGCAACTCGGGGCCGTGCGGCTTTGGCCAGGAGTGCGTGTCGGGCCAGTGCAAGTGCACTCCCAGCTCGTGTAGCGGGTGCTGCACCTTCAATGTCTGCGCGCCGGGCAACAGCTCGAATGCGTGTGGACGGAACGGCGCGGCGTGCGTGGGCTGCGGCAAGAAGATGTGCAGCGCCACGGGCACCTGCATCTGAGCCATGGCGGTCCGCCGAGCCTCAGCCCGGGCAGCACGCACGGAGCAGGCGCTGCCGGGGCGCCGGGCCCGGGGGTGGGGCAAGGCGCGGATCTACGCGGTGGGCCACTCGACCCGGAGCGCGGAGGAGCTGGTGGAGCTGCTGCGGGCGCACGGCGTGAGGACGCTCGCTGACATCCGCACGGTGCCGCGCTCGCGCACCAACCCGCAGTTCAACCGGGACACGTTGCCACGGACGCTCAAGGCGGCGGGCCTGGGCTACGTGCACCTGCCACGGCTGGGAGGGCTGAGGCGCCCGCGCCCGGACTCACCCAACGGGGCGTGGCGCAACACCAGCTTCCGAGGCTACGCGGACTACATGCTGACGGAGGACTTCGCGCAGGGGCTGGAGGAGCTGCGCCTGCTCGCGGAGAAAGGGCCGGTGGCCCTCATGTGCGCGGAGTCCCTGCGCTGGCGCTGCCACCGCAGCCTCGTGGCGGATGCGCTGTTCGCGCGGGGCGTGCAGGCGCTGCACATCACCAGCCGCGTCCGCGCCGAGCCCCACCGGCTCACCCCCTTCGCCGAGCTTCACGGCCGGCAGGTGCTCTACCCCGCCCGGGCAGAGGAGAAGCCTCCCCACGTCACCTCGCCGCAGTCCTGATTTGATAGTGTCCGTGTTTCCGCGCTTCCGGGAGTGCGCGCATGCGGCTTCTCCGAGGGCTGATCGTGTTGTGCTGGGGGCTGGTGGGGTGTGCCAGTGGCCCCGGGCCTGCGGGCGAGCCCGCCAACTATGGCCTTAAGGACGGCCTAGTCTGGGTGCGCGGGCCGTGGGAGGCCATCAAACCCTCGCGGGATCCCGACGAGGTGATTGACCAGCTCTGCCCCGCCGTCATGGAGCTGCCCGGCGCGCGGTTCGGTGACTATGGCCGGGAGTATTGCGGCCTCGTGTACTCGCTGGGGGACGGCACTTACTACGCCAGCTACCCTTCTCCCCTCGCGAATCCCAAGCCAAGACGCTCTTCCCGCGACAAAGCCTGCTACGTGCCACAACTCGTGGTGGATCAGCGAGGCGCACCGGCGCCCCTCGCGGACTACCACGGCCACCCCTGGTCACCCTCGTCCATGCTCGACAGCAAGGAAGACCTGCTCGGCGCTACCCAGGTGTTTTCCATTCGCATCCAGTTCGACAAAGTCTGCCACCTCCAGAAGTTGATCCCCTACCTGAAGGAGGATCGCCCGGGCGAGCTGTACGAGCGTCGCGGAAAGAGCTGGAAGCTCATCGGTCTCATCAAGCCTGAAAACAAAGCCAGCGGACGGGTCACCCCTGTCAACGAATGAACCGCTCTGAAGCGGCCTGTGGCCTCGGCCCTCGTCGCTCCTCCCGAGGAACGTCATGAAGCATCCACTGCTGTTGGTGCTCTGCGCCCTGCTCCCCGCTTGCGCGCTCTTCCAGCGCCCTCCTCATCCCGTCTATGCCCCACCGCAAGAAGCCGCGAGCGTCACGTTCCCCATGGAGCCTCTCAACCTCGAAGGGAGCGTGGCCGTCACGGGCACCCTCTTCGTGGCCATGCAGCTCGCCATGGAGGACTTCCTGCCCTGGGACCTCCAACCACCCAAGGATGCATCGCCTCGTGATGCGTGCCTCTACAAGCGCGAGTCGTACGACATGAGCGCCGCGCCTGGATTTGGAGGTCTTGTCTTCGTGCAGATTTGGGCACGCCCTGGAGTGTGTGAGATGGGAATGGGCCCTGTGCTTGACGCAGGGGCCTACTACGCCATTGACGCGTTACAGTGGCGCATCGTCGCAGTGCGGCATTAGTCCGCTCACCCATCCACGGTGAAGCGGCAGCGCTCGCGCTCCGCGGCGATGGCCCGCGAATCATCCTCCAAATCATCCTCCAGGGGGACCCGGCGGGACACCATGTCCTGAGCCTCCCAGGCGTAGCGCTCGCCGTTGAGCCACACGTGCCCCTCGGACACCAGGCGCGTGGCCTCCAGCAGCGGCACGTGCGCCATGTCTCGCATCAGCGCCTCGAAGCGCCCCTGGCGAGTTGGCTCCGCGTAGCGGAAGCGGGCGCGGGCCACCACCGCCAGGTGGAACCACATGGGCCTGAAGGCCACTCCCGCCAGCTTCAGCCGTTCCGCCATGAGCATGAGCATCTCCCCGGCTTCGCGAGACAGCCCCAATCCTGGCACCTCCTGGCCCGGGAGTTGGGGCCGCACGGCGCTGAAGCGCGCCCGAGGGTGACGCAAGGTGAGCCAGTTGACGAAGAGGTAATCCTCCGGGCCGATGCGCCGGCGCTCCAGGACGCAGTCCACCAGCAGGTGCTCCCGGCCGTCCGCCATGCCCAACAGTTGGGCACGATCGCCCACGCCCGTGGGGCCCACCTCCAACCGGAGCGGGTGGTAGCCCAGCCGCTCCAGGTGCGACAGCACGCCGTAGCGGAACAAGGCGTGCTCGAGGAAGTGCACGGTGTAGAAGCCGAGCACCCGCGGCTCATGGGGCAGCGTATGTCCCAGGGAGCCCTCGAGATCCTCCAGGGTGATGGGCTCCCAGTCCGGCAGCGGCTCTCGCGCCAGCATCCGCGAGAAATGCTGGAACCGGGCGCTCAGCGGATCAAACCGTTGGTGGATGGTCCGGTGCCCGCGGCCGCTCAGCACCAGCACCGAGCCGGCGAACACCTTCCAGGACTCCTCGTGGTACCCACCGCCGGGCAGCCACACGCTCGGGAGTCCTCGGAGCGCCCGCGCCACGGCAAAATCCCTTCTGCGCACGCCCTCCAGCGAGAGGCCCAGGCGGCCGAAGCGGTCTCCGCCCAGCACGTCTCCTCCGGCGAGGACGAAGGCCAGCCGCGCGCGGGGCATGCGGCCCAGCAACGCCTCCAGCTTCGCGAGGTACTCCGCATCACCCGAGCCCACCGGCAGCACCACCTCGTCCACGCCGGCAATGGCGCCCCAGTCGCTCGCGGAGAGAGAGCCGATCCACACCTTCGGATCGCCCGCGAGGCACGCGGCGGTGCCGTCCGGTGGGTGCGCGTCCAGATCCACCACCACCGTGCTCCCATCGAAGCCCTCGGCGCGCAGGGAGGCGAGCGCCACGGCGATGTCATTCAGGGCGCAGAAGCCACCGCCATGGTTCGGCGCGGCGTGGTGGAAGCCACCGGCCAGGTTGGCCACGGGGCCTCGGCGCGCGAGCGCCATCCGGGCCGCCTCCACCGTGCCGCCACAGATGCGGCGCAGCGAGTCCAGCAGCGTGTCCACCGGCACCTCCGAGGGGTCCACGGCGAAGATGCGCGCCAGGGTCTCCGGGTGCCCCAGGGACTCCAGGTAGGCCCCGTCATGCACTCGGGCGAGCTGCGCGTACGAGACGGGCCGCGGGCGGTGCACCTCCTCGGCGCGCACCACGCCCGTCTCCAGCAGGTACCAGGTGGTGAAGTCCACCAGGCGCGGCTCGAGGCCCGTGGAGAGCTCGAGGCCGTAGAACGGCAGGCGGTAGGACTCGTCGTAGAACACGGGCACCCGAGCCCGGTTCGGGCGCAGCCGCGCGTTCCATTCCTCCAGCCACGCTCTCATCCGCGGGGGAACCCTACGCCCGGCGGCCTCCAGGCGGGTGGATTTTCCACGGGTTCTATGGTGAGCAGCGGGACCGCCCGCCCATGACGACCGCTCAAGCCCTCCGCACTCCCAACCGCGCCGCCTTCGCCTTCATCTTCGTCACCGTCATGCTCGACATGCTGGCGCTCGGCATCATGGTGCCGGTGCTGCCCAAGCTGATCATCGCGTTCGAGGGCGGCGACCGGGCGGGCGCGGCCTCCGTCACCGGCCTGTTCGGCTTCACCTGGGCGGCCATGCAGTTCGTGTTCTCGCCGGTGCTCGGCACCTTGTCGGACCGCTTCGGGCGGCGGCTGGTCATCCTGCTGTCCAACTTCGGCCTCGGGCTGGACTACGTGCTGATGGCGCTCGCGCCGTCGCTGGGGTGGTTGTTCGCCGGCCGGTTGATCTCCGGAATCACCGCGGCGAGCTTCTCCACCGCGAGCGCCTATATCGCCGACGTCACTCCCGCCGAGCAGCGCGCCGCGCGGTTCGGCATGCTGGGCGCGGCCTTCGGGCTGGGCTTCATCGTGGGCCCGGCAGTGGGCGGCCTCCTGGGGGACATCAGCCTGCGCTTGCCGTTCTGGGCCGCCGCGGGGCTGAGCCTGGTGAACGCGGCCTATGGCTTCTTCATCCTGCCGGAGTCCCTGCCGCCCGAGCGCCGCACGGAGTTCGCCTGGCGCCGGGCCAACCCGCTGGGCTCGATGAAGCTGCTGCGCTCGCATGGGGAGCTGCTCGGCCTGGCCGCGGCGACCTTCCTGTATTCCCTGGCGCACGAGTCCCTGCCGAGCATGTTCGTGCTCTACACCGACTACCGCTACGGCTGGAGCGAGCGCATGGTGGGGCTCACCCTGGCGGCGGTCGGCGTGTGCTCGACGATTGTCTCGGCGGCGCTCGTGGGCCCGGCGGTGGCGCGGCTCGGAGAGCGGCGGGCCTTGCTCGTGGGGTTGTTCTTTGGCGCGCTGGCGTTCCTGGTCTACGCCCTGGCGCCCACGGGCAGGCTCTTCCTGGTAGGCATCCCGTTCGGCGCGCTGCTGGGGCTGGCGGGCCCTGCGATGCAGGCCCTGATGACGCGCCGGGTGGAGGCTTCCCACCAGGGTCAGCTCCAGGGCGCGCTGAGCAGCCTGCGCGGCATCACCGGGATGATGGGCCCCGTGCTGTTCACGCAGATCTTCGCCGTGGCCATCCGCGACACCAGCCTGCCGCACCTGCCCGGCGCTCCGTACCTGCTGGCGGGGGCGTTGATGGCGGGAGGGCTGTTCCTGTCGTGGCGCGTCGCGCGTGCCGAGCCGGCGAGCGCCCCCCTCCCGGAGCAGGCGCCGGAATAAGCGCTGATGGCGGGCAACGTGGGGCGGCTAACGAGTAGGCACCCGCGAGTCCGAGGGGCGGTGGACCTCCTCCAGCGCCTCCGTGACGGCCTCCATCTCCGCGCCGAGCTGCTCCACGCTCTCGCGAAGGCCCGCGCCCGCCACATCCGCGGAGGCCGAGTCAACGGTGCGCGCTCGCAGCACCTGCGTGTAGAGGTTCTCCAGCGTGTAGTAGAGCCGCGTGTGCTCGGCCTCCAGCCGTGAGGCGGCGGTGGCCAGCTCGGCTCGCTGGCGCCGCTGCTCCTCCAGCACCTTGAGCGCCGAGGAGAGGCGATCCTTCACCACCGCGTCCTTCTCCGCCTCCACGCGAGCGGCCAGCGCCGCGTGCTCGTCCGCCAGCCGGCGCTCGTCCTCGGGCGTGGACAGGGCGCGCAGCTCGCGCTCTCGCCGGGCCAGCTCGTGACAGCTCTTGCGCAGCGCCTCCACCGTCTGCTCGGGCGAGTGGACCACCTCGCGCAGCACCGCGGACCCCGCGCGCAGCTCAGCGAGCAGCTTGTCGCACAGCGTGTCCACCCGAGCCATCCGCGAATCCGCCTCGGGCGCCGCCTCGCGAGGCTCCGGGAGCGACGGGGCCTGGCGCTCACCGGACATCTGCCGCGGCGGGGTGCTGCGTGGCATCAAATGGCGGGCCGCCTGCTGGCCGAACACGAAGACTCCGATGAAGACGAGCCACCACATGTGCGGCATCCGCCAGGCGATCATCAACGTCACCAGCGCGCCGAGGGCGTAGAGGATGCCTAGCAGTGGGTTGC
The DNA here is from genome assembly GCF_045802625.1 of Hyalangium sp. NCBI lineage: Bacteria > Pseudomonadati > Myxococcota > Myxococcia > Myxococcales > Archangiaceae > Hyalangium > Hyalangium sp. The sequence goes on from NZ_JBJMQP010000127.1 coordinate 66,146, forward strand.
GCTCGGCCTGCTCACGAGCCCGATGCTCGGCCCGCCGGAGTTTCCTCTCCGCATGCTTGGCCTCGTGCCTCGCCTGCTTGCGCCAGCGCCTCTCCCAACGGCGGCGCTCCTGCCGATCAGGCAGGCGCCCCATCTCCCGCACCCACGCTTCCATCGCCTGGTCCTGGCGTTCCTGGCCCTCGGCCAACGCCTCCTCCAGCCGGCGCAGGCGGTCCTGGAGCGGAGCGATGGGAGGGACAGGAGGCTTGGGCGGATCAGGGAGCACGGAGTGAGGCTAACCACTTCTCCGTGTGCTCGGGGAAGAGGCTTCCTCGCTCTCTTCGGAAGTGCGCTCGAAAAAGCACGGCGTGGGCCAGGGTGCCCCGAAGCCACCCCAGCCCACGCCGCGTCACGCATTTCATTTAAGGAGACAGCCTGCGACCGTAGGCCGAGGGGGAAAGACCCGGCCCACGATCGCCTCGAGACTGTTGACCTGGAATCCCGAGACGCCGGGGCGGCCACCTCCAGCGCTGTCAGCCTGTAAAGCACTCGGCATGCCAGAGCCCACGCTGGGCCGCCGAGTACCGCAAGTCCTCAGATTCCCAGGAGAATCAGCGACGGGCACCTCGCGGCGGGCGGCTCGTTCGCGACAGCCCCGGTGATACCGTCTCGCCTGCTGGACGGTCGAGTCCACGGCTGTGGATGGTGATTGCTGGCAGCGAGCACTCCGGCTGATGAGCGGAGGGAGCAAGCCCGGAGCGGGAGGCGCGGAGGGGAGGCGCCCGGAGCCGAATTGCGTTAGGGAGGAGCCCTCTTGCCCGCCGGGGTCGCCGCACGCATGAGCCACCCAGCCTCGTCTCGACGCTTCCAGGTCTTCAGCTACGCCGCGCTCGCCTACACGCTGGCGGTGGTGCTGTGGGGCGCCTTCGTGCGCGCCACGGGCTCGGGCGCGGGGTGTGGAGACCACTGGCCGCAGTGCAACGGGGTGGTCATCCCGCGCGAGCCCACGGTGGCGACGATCATCGAGTACACGCACCGGCTGACGAGCGGCCTGGCCACGGTGCTGGCCGTGGCGCTGTGCGTGTGGGGCCTGCGAGCGCACGCGAAGGGGCACCCGGTGCGGCGCGCGGCGGTGCTGCAGCTGGTCTTCATGCTGACGGAGGGGGCGGTGGGCGCGGGCCTGGTGCTGCTCCAGTACGTGGCGCACAACCCGTCCCTCGCGCGAGCGTTCTGGATGGCGGCGCACCTGATCAACACGTTCCTGCTCATCGGCGCGCAGACGTTGACGGCGTGGTACTCGGGAGGGCGCTCGCGGGTGGCGTTGCGAGGCCAGGGGCTGGCGGGAGCGCTGGTGGGCGCAGGGCTGACGGCGTTGACGCTGCTGGGAGTCACGGGGGCCATCGCTGCGCTGGGGGACACGCTGTTTCCAGCGGCGAGCCTGACGGAAGGCTTCCAGCAGGATGTGTCCGAGACAGCGCACGTGCTGCTGCGGCTGCGCGTGCTGCACCCGCTGCTGGCCATCGGCGTGGGGGCGTTGGTGGTGGCACTCGCCAACCTGCTTGCCCGGCTGCGGCCCGCGGCGGCGGTGAAGCGCGGGGCGATGCTGCTGGGAGTCCTCTACGCGGTGCAGCTGGGCGCGGGCGTCACAAACCTGGTGTTGCTTGCTCCTGTATGGATGCAGCTCATCCACCTGCTGCTGGCGGATCTGGTGTGGATCTCACTGGTGAGGCTCAGCGCGGCGGGGCTCGCGGAAGACGCCCCGAGGGCGGAGCTGCGCACGAGCCCGGAGCGAACGGCCTCCGCCCCGGGCTCACGCATGGGCTGACGGAACAGAAGCCAGCGCCTGAGCCTTACTGCCCCTGGGACACACGCAACCCACGGGGCACCACGAGCCGCTCGATGAGCTCGAACACCGCGCTGACGACGAGCGCCAGCAGCGCGGCGGGCACGGCGCCCTCCAGGATGAGCCCCGTGTCGTCCAGGCGGATGCCGGTGAGAATGGGCTGCCCGTAGCCACCGGCTCCAATCAGCGCACCCAGCGTCGCCGTGCCCACGTTGATCACCGCGGCGGTCTGGATGCCGGCGAGGATGGAGGGCGCGGCCAGTGGCAGCTCGATGCGCCACAGCCGCGCGCCGGGCGGCAGGCCCAGGGCCTCGGCG
>NZ_JBJMQP010000128.1:0-2351 GCF_045802625.1 Hyalangium sp.
AACCTGGTGAGCAACGCCAAGTACGCCATGGATTCGGTCGCACCGGCCGAGCGGCTCCTCTGCGTCTCGCTGGAGCGCACCCCCACCGAGAACGTCCATATCGTGGTGCATGACAATGGAATGGGCATCGCGCCGGAGATGCTCACCCGCATCTTCCAGTATGGCTTCACCACCCGGGAGGAAGGGCATGGCTTCGGCCTGCACTCCAGCGCCATCGCGGCGCAGGAGATGGGTGGCTCGCTGACCGTTCACAGCGACGGTCCGGGACACGGCGCCACCTTCACCCTGGAGCTCCCCTATCTGCCAGCTCCCCAGGAGACGACATGAGCAACCCCCCCATGAAGAGACGCATCCTCGTCATCGACGACTCGGAGGCCATCCACACGGACTTCCGGCGGATCCTCAGCCCCGAGCAGCGCCGCAGCCGGGGGGACATCGACGTGCTGGAGGAGGCCCTCTTCGGTCCGCCTGCCTCCCGCGCCAATGCCTCCGCCGAGCCGGAGTTCGAGGTGGACTCGGCCTTCCAGGGCCAGGAAGGGGTCGCCAAGATCAAGGAGTCCCTGGCGGCGGGCCGGCCCTATTCGCTGGTGTTCCTCGACTACCGGATGCCCCCGGGCTGGAACGGCGCCGAGACGCTGCGGCGCCTGCGTGAGGTGGCGCCCTCGCTGCACGTGGTGCTGTGCTCGGCCTACTCCGACTACTCCTGGTCGGAGCTCGTGCACGAGTTCGGCGAGCGCCAGTCGTTGAGGGAATTGCGCAAGCCCTTCAACGGCCAGGAAGTGCGCCAGCTGGCCGTGGCCCTCACCGAGTAGCCACGCGCCCCGGGAGCGCCCACCAGGCGCCCCGGCAAGCCCATCCCCGCACGCTCGTGCGAGGAATATGCACGACGCCTGTCGTGTCCCGTCCTGTCGACCTTTTTCTGGAGGTAGTTCACCCCGGGCCGACAGGAACTGATGCTTCACTCTTCCAAACCCAGTGCCCCCCTGGCCCGGTCCACGCTCCTCCACATGGGCGTGCGCATCGCGGTCATCATCGCCCTGACGACGCTCTTCAGCTACCTGCACATGTTCCACACGCTGCGCGAGGAAGCGCTCACGCAGCTGGAGCAACATGTCTCGGAGCGCGGGCAGCGCGAGCAGGCCATCTTCGTGCTGGCCGAGGACAACCACGCCGTCCTCACGAAGGCCCTCGCGGAGCGGATTCAATCCCTGTCATCCCAGGACGTGAGCGAGCGTTTCGACCGCCTGTTCACCCGCCTGCCCGACGGCACGGTCCGCAACCGGCCCGAGGGCTTCGACGGCACGAAGATGATCGGTCTCTTCGTCCCCCGGGGCGTGAAGCTCACCGAGGAGCTGCGCCGGAGGATTGTCGCTTCGTACGACGTGCTCGTGCAGTACGGGCCCGCCTTCCATACGCGCTTCCAGAACACGTACATCACGCTGCCCGAGGGGCCGAATCTCCTCTTCTGGCCGGAGAGCCCCACCTATTGCCAGGACGCGGCGGCGGACTTCTCGCTCACCGACCTCGCGTTCTTCCCCATCAGCACCCCCCAGAACAATCCGGAGCGGAAGACGGCCTGGAGCGAGGCCTACTACGATCCCCCCTCCAAGCTCTCCCTGACCTCGGTCGTCACCCCGCTGGACCTGGAGGGCCGCCATGTCGCGACCGTCGGTCACGACGTGATCCTCGGGGACATGGTGACCCGAACCCTCCGGGATCGACGGACCGGCACCTACAACGTCATCTTCCGCGATGATGGGCAGCTCATCGCCCATCCCGCGCTGCCGGCGACGGGGCCCACTGGGGTCTACAACATCCTGGGCATCGAGAAGCAGTCGGACGGAATGCCCGCGCGGCTCGGCTCCGAGCAGCTGCGCACCCACCTGCGCGACCTCTTCGAGCGCGTGCGGAAGGCTCCGCCCGGCGAGCGCGTGGTGGAGCTGTCCGAGCACGGCGAGTACCTCGCCTCCACCCGGCTCCAGGGCCCCGGCTGGACCTTCGTCACCGTCCTCCCCGAGAGCATGGTGATGAAGCCCGCTGTCCAGGCCGCGCGCTACGTCCTGCTGCTGGGCATCCTCTCGCTCGTCCTCGAGCTGGGCATCATGGCCTGGGTGCTCCGGCATCAGATCACCCGCCCGCTGGTGGCCTTCGCCCGGGCCACCGAGCGCGTGGCCTCCGGCGACTTCCACGTCGAGCTGGACACCTCTCGCAACGATGAGCTGGGACAGCTCGCCCGCTCCTTCCGCCGCATGGCCGACGAGGTGCAGCGCCGCGAGGAAGCCCTGCGTCAGGCCAACGAGGGTCTGGAGCAGCGGGTCGAGGAGCGCACCCGCGAGCTCAAGGACGTCCAC